>NZ_JAFMOS010000638.1 GCF_019049755.1 Rahnella perminowiae | reverse complement strand
GCATAAATGAATGCACCGGCCTTTTCTACTTTCGGGTCTCATTATCTTAAAAACGTTTCGCGATCAGCTGCGGTGATCGGGCGTATCACCCGGCACGGCACACCTGCTGCAACCACATCGGCTGGAATGGACTTCGTGACCACGCTGCCCGCGCCAATCACGCTGTTCCGGCCAATGGTCACACCCGGATTCACCATCACGCCAGTGCCCAGCCAGACGTTATCTTCGATGATGATGGGCAGGGAGAATTGCTGTCCGGTGATGCGGATTTCAGGGTCGATAGGATGACCTGCCGTGGCGAGGGTCACATTTGGCGCGATCATCACGTTATCGCCAATCGTCACCGTGGCGTCATCCACCACCGTGAGATTGAAGTTGGCGTAAAAGTGATTGCCGATATGAATATGCGAGCCATACGCGACATGCAAGGGCGGCTCTATCCAGCAGGATTTGCCCAGACTGCCCATAATGCTTTTGAGCAAATCCAGGCGCTTTGCCTCTTCGGACGGTCGCGTGAGGTTAAAATCATACACGCGCTCTTTTCCGGCGCGACGTTCCTCCGGCAATCCTTCGCCCATGTCTGTATACAGCTCGCCCATATTCATCTTTTCGCGCGTTGACATATCCTGTTCCCTCATCAGAAATTTACGGGGTAAAACCGCAGTCTACTGACCGGAAAAAGAAATGTGAACGCGCGACAATTTCATTGAGTCAACTATGCGACACGGGTCTCGCGTCGCGGGCTGACGGGCGGGTCTTCTTCCTCCATATCCGGCGGGATTTCCAGTTTTTCATGTCCGGAAGCCACACCCCAGTAATAGCAAACCAGCGTCGCGATAACCACCAGCACCATATCCAGCGGGCTTGAAATGGTGCCGGTGCCACCGTAAGTCCCGAAATAAGAGAGAATGAAAATGGCGACGTAATACGCCAGCAACCACCATGCGCTCCGGACATCACGTTTGAAATGCTGATCTTTCTTACCAAACAACACATACGCCACCCAGGCAATCACCAGTATCGGGATCAGCAGCTCATTCACTGACCAGCCGCTCCAGTAAATCAGCAGGGTACTGGCGACAAATGCCAGCGGGCTGAGCAGGGCGAAAACCGGCAGTCGGAACGGACGCGGCAAATCGGGCAACCGTGAGCGCATAACACCGGCATTGACCGGGCCGGGCATATAGGTAAACACGGTGGCGGAAGTGACGGCACCAATCAGCCCGCCCCAGACCTGAAACTCAGACGGCAACGTCCACGCAATCGCCAGTATCAGCGACAGCCAGAGGGCGCCGCGTGGTACGCCAGATTTCGGATCGACCTTGGCGAAAATCGAAAACAGATGACCATTCTTTGCCCAGGCAAACAGCACGCGGGAAGCCCCGGCGAGATAGATATTTCCGGTACCTGCCGGTGAAATCACTGCATCAATCAGGATCAGGTTGATCAGCCATGTTATGCCCAGGCTGCGGGCCAGATCGGCATACGGCGACTGGAAGATAGTTTTCAGCCCCACCCAGCCGTGTGCGCTGAGAATGTCGGTTGGTACCGCACCCATAAAGGCGAACTGCAACAGAATGTAGATAACAAAACTGATGCCGATAGCCAGCATGATGGCGATCGGGATATTGCGCTGCGGGTTTTTCGCCTCACTGGCGAAATCCACCGCCTGGCGGAATCCGAGATACGCAAACACAATTCCTGCGCCGGTCAGGGAGGAGAATATACCGTGGATCCCCCCCGGTGCGGTACCTGGCACGCTCAGGTTGCCGCCGTGGAAATAGCCAAATAAGGTGACGATCACCATCAGCGGCACAATGAATTTGAACGTCGTGATGATGGTGTTGATGCGCCCGAAGAAACTGACGCTCCAGTAGTTAAGCAGGAAGAAACACACCAGGAGAACGATTTGCATCACAAAGCCGAGGCGGGTCGGGCTGCCGTCGGACTGACCTAACGCGGGCCACCAGTACATGGCATATTGCCGCACAGCTTCCACCTCCACGCCCGCCGTGCTGGTATACGCCAGTAAGGAACTTACACCGATCACAAAACCAACCACATTCCCATGGGTGTAATTCGGATAGCGTACAAAACCACCCGCCCGCGGAATAGCCGCTGAAAGCTCGGCGAATACCAGCCCGATCAACAGCACCATCACGGCGCCCAGCAACCAGGCCCAGCCGGTTAAACCACCCGCATAGCCGGAACTGGTGAGTGCCGCATAGAGCCATCCTGAACCGATCATGGATCCGACACCAAGCAAGGTCAGATCCACCAGGCCTAATTTTTTTTTCAAAGTCCCCTGAGTCATAGGATCCTCTTTAGGGTTGAAGAGTTGGGTAGACGGCAGAAATCTTCACTGCCAAAAAAGGGAATTAGCACCCGCGCCGGGATTGCGCGGTCAGAGGGTATTGAGCATGAACCATGCCAGTAATGTGATTTTCGCCACACAGCACCGTGGCGGGCGTAAATACACAGTGCTTATGGTTTGCATGCTATCTGATGGCGCAAAAAGATCGCGCAGAGGTCACGCGGTGCACCTGCGTGGGGCAGGAAAAACATCAGGGTTATGCGGATATTTTCCACAATCTCAGCAGAAAAGCCCGGTGTAACTGAATGTTACAAGCACAGAACGCTAAACGCCTTGTGACCTCGTCCCGGTTTTTAGCGTCTATACTTACTGCCATATTCCGTTTTGAATGGCATAAATCAGGAGGATCCCTTATGTCTGCCCAGATTGAAAAACTCTCCGCACATCCTTTATTTAAGACCGGCTATTTTGCTGGCGGTAAATGGCTTGAGGCCAAAGACACCTTCGATGTGCTGGATCCGGCAACCGGCGAGGTGGTCGCCAAAGTGGCAAAGGCCGGAAAGGCGGAAACGGAAGCTGCAGTGAAGGCGGCCAGCGACGCTTTTCCACAATGGCGTAAAACCACAGCGAAAGCGCGTTCTGAAATCTTGCATCGCTGGTATGAACTGATGCTGGAAAATAAACAATTCCTGGGTGAACTGATGGTTGCCGAGCAGGGCAAGCCGCTGAAAGAGGCATTGGGTGAAGTCGATTACGCTGCAAGCTATCTGCAATGGTTCAGCGAAGAGGCCAAACGTGCCAACGGCGAAATCATTCCTCCGGCCAAATCCGGCTCACGCATCCTGGCGACACGCGAACCCGTCGGCGTGGTGGCGGCAATCACGCCATGGAATTTCCCGCTGGCGATGCTGACCCGCAAACTGGGACCGGCGCTGGCGGCAGGTTGTACCGGTCTCATCAAACCGGCCAGTAACACTCCGCTGTCTGCATTTGCTTTGTTGCAACTGGCACAGGATGCGGGCGTACCGGACGGTGTAATCAACGGCGTGGCCGGTGACACCGGTGCTATCAGTGAAGTGATTATGACCAGCGACGCGGTACGTAAAGTCTCCTTTACCGGCTCGACGGAAATCGGCAAAACATTAGTACGCAACAGCGCCGACACCATGAAGAAAGTGTCAATGGAACTGGGCGGTAATGCCCCCTATATCGTGTTTGACGATGCCGACATTGAGGCGGCCGTGCAGGGCGCGATCACCTGTAAATTCCGCAATTCCGGTCAGGTCTGTGTATGTATCAACCGCATTTACGTGCAGGACGGGGTGTACGAGGCATTTACCTCACGGCTGGTGGAAGAAGTGCGCAAACTGAAAGTCGGCAACGGCATGGACGAAGGTGTGATTGTCGGGCCACTGATCAATATCAAGGGGCTGGAGAAAGTCGAAGAACACGTCAGGGACGCGCTGGAGAAAGGCGCACGCCTGATGGAGGGCGGTCAGCGGCACAAACTCGGTGGTAACTTCTTCCAGCCGACAGTGATTATTGATGTTACCGATGACATGAAAGTGGCGCATGAAGAAACCTTCGGCCCGCTGGCGGCCTGTTTCCGTTTCAAAACGGAAGAAGAAGTGATTAAGCGCGCCAACGATACGCCTTTCGGGCTGGCGGCGTATTTCTACAGCCAGAATCTGCAACGTATTTTCCGTGTCGCGGATGCCATAGAAAGCGGGATGATCGGCATTAACGAATGCGCGATTTCCAACGAAGCCGCGCCTTTTGGTGGCGTAAAAGAATCCGGCCTGGGACGTGAAGGTTCGGTGCTGGGACTGGAAGAATATTTGCAGGTGAAAACGCTGCATTTAGGGAACCTTTAAGTCAGCTTTCCAGAAGCTGTTTTTTAAGAAACAATAAACAGGAACATATTCATTCGGCTTAATACAAAGGACGTCAATGAAGGCATTTAACGGGCTGCGTTCGCGCACTCTGGTGATGGCAGCCGCCGTGGTTTTTGCGCTGTGCGGTATCGCGGGGCAGGTTGTCGCTAAAGCGACATATAATCAGGGCACAATAGTCCCGGGTACCGATGAGCAAACAGTGATCGGCTATTTGCGCCAGAATCATCAATTGCCTGAAAATTACATCACCAAGAAAAAGGCACGCGAAGCGGGCTGGGATGCCCGTGCCGGGAATTTATGTGAGATATTACCCGGTAAAGCGATTGGCGGTGACCGGTTCTCAAACCGGGAAGGGCGTTTGCCTTCGGCGTATAAAAGGGTGTGGCATGAAGCGGATATTAACTATCGCTGCGGGCGTCGCGGGGCAGACCGGGTGTTGTTTGCCAGCGACGGGCTGATTTATGTCAGTAAAGACCATTATCAGAACTTCGTTCGGGTGGAGTAATGTCGATGAATAAAATGAGCTTCGATTTTAATCACATCCCGGATTTACCCGCATTCTACCGTGAGTTCGTCCGTCAGCTTGAACTGACCGACAGCTTTGGTGCGAATCTGGATGCACTCTGGGATGAGGTGACGGGCGGAATAACACTGCCGGTTGAGATAGATTTCATTAATCTGAATGCCAGCCGTAAACGTCGTTTCGGCGCATTGATTCTGTTGTTTGAAGAAGCGGAAGAAGAACTGGAAGGCGAGCTGCGGCTGAACTTACTGGAGAAACCGGTCGCAAAGGCCAAAGGCTGAAAAGAAAAAACCCGCCATTTTCGGTTAAGTAAAAAGGCGGGCTTTTGTTTTTTTATTCCTGACCTTCAGCCAGTTCGCGCAGATACTGGAAAATCTGGCGGTAAGATTTCGGCGGCTTGTTTGCGGCTTTTTCTTTCTGCGCGTTACGGATCAGCGCACGCAGTTGCTGGCGGTCGGCTTCCGGATACAATTCCAAAACCGGCGGGATCGCATCATCACCTTCTTCGACCAGACGATCTCGCAGCATTTCCAGTTTATGGAACAGTGAAACCTGCTGGTTATGGCGGTTTTTCAGCTTATCCAGCGCCGTCTGGATCGGTTCAACATCACGTGAACGCAGCATTTTACCGATCAGTTGTAACTGGCGGCGACGGCCTTCTTTCTTGATCTTCTGCGCTAAGTCGATGGCTGCACGCAGATCGTCGTCCAGCGGCAGTTTGTCCAGCGAGTTTTTACCCAGCTCAACCATTTCCGCACCGAGATCTTTCAGCGCCTCGGCGTCACGTTTGATTTCACTTTTACTGACCCAGATGATTTCATCATCATCGTCGTTCTCGTTGGTTTCGGGAACGTCATCGTGCCAGTCGTCAATTTTCTTTGTCATGGGCGCTTCCTCTTAACGAGGTAATCCTGTCAGTTTGATTGTGCTTTATTGCTTCGGCGGCATTATGCAGGGTTATGCCGCATACATCCATGTTCTGTTGCAACTTTGGGCATAACAACGCCGGTGTGAATGCGAAATTATGGCGAGTCTCTGTTAGACTCAAAGATATTAGTTTCTGAATACCCGTGTAGAACAACCTCTTAATCTCATAAGCGATGGCATGCCGATGAATGTAGTCAATCAAGTTGCGCAGCAGCGTAAAACCCTGGAACAGGCCGTATCTCAGGCGCTGGAACTGGCGAAAGCGGGTTCAGATGCCGCCGAAGTTGCGGTCAGCAAAACCACCGGTATCGGCGTCAGCACCCGTTTTGGCGAGGTCGAAAATGTTGAATTCAACAGCGACGGCGCACTGGGGATTACCGTTTATTATCAGAACCGTAAAGGCAGCGCGTCTTCTACTGATTTAAGCCCGGATGCCATTTCCCGCACCGTGCAGGCAGCGCTGGATATTGCCCGTTATACTTCGCCGGATCCGTTCGCGGGTGTGGCGGATAAAGAGATGCTGGCATTTGATGCGCCGGATTTGGATTTATTCCACCCGGAAGAGTTGGATCCGGATCGCTGTATCGAGCTGGCCGCCCGTGCTGAACAGGCGGCTTTGCAGGCTGATAAGCGCATCACCAATACCGAAGGCGGCAGTTTCAACAGCCATTACGGTATCCGTGTTTTCGGCAACAGCCACGGCATGTTGCAGAGCTATTGCTCAACGCGTCATTCCATTTCCGCCTCAGTGATTGCTGAACACGAAGGTGACATGGAGCGCGACTATGCGTATTCCATCGCCCGCAAAATGAGTGATCTGAAAGACCCTGAGTGGGTCGGCACCGAGTGCGCCCGCCGCACCTTGTCACGTCTGGCTCCGCGCAAATTACCGACCATGCAGGCACCGGTATTGTTCGCTTCCGAAGTGGCGACGGGTCTGTTCGGGCATCTGGTGGGCGCGATCAGCGGCGGCAGCATTTACCGTAAATCGTCTTTCCTGCTCGACAGCCTCGGCAAGCAAATTCTGCCGGACTGGCTGACCATTGAAGAACATCCGCACCTGTTGCAGGGACTGGCTTCCACGCCCTTCGACAGCGAAGGTGTGCGCACCGAGCGTCGTGATATCGTCAAAGACGGCGTGCTGCAAAACTGGCTGATGACCTGTTATTCCGCCCGTAAACTCGGCCTGCAAACCACCGGTCACGCGGGCGGCATCCACAACTGGCGCATTGCCGGTCAGGGTGATGATTTCGCAGGAATGCTACGTAAACTCGACAAAGGCCTGGTCGTCACAGAACTGATGGGGCAGGGCGTCAGCGGCGTCACCGGCGATTACTCCCGTGGCGCGGCCGGTTTCTGGGTCGAGAATGGCGAAATTCAGTATCCGGTAAGCGAAATCACTATTGCCGGTAATCTGAAAGATATGTGGCGCAACATGGTCGCGATTGGTAGCGATATCGAGACTCGCAGCAATATCCAGTGTGGTTCCGTGCTGTTACCCGCAATGAAAATCGCTGGCGAATAACCCTTCCTGAAGCAGCGGTCGCCCGATCGCTGCTTTAATTCTTTACAAAAAATTCATGCCGTTTTTCTCTCTCTCAGCTTATTTTTATAAAGCCTTACAAGTAATGTCGTTTTATCTAACAAATAAATAACAACAGAGAGAAAATCATGCGTAAACAACTGATGGCGTTAGCGGTGATAGCCCTGCTCGGAAGCAGCACGGCAGCACTGGCAGCAGATTTAGAAACGGACATGGACACCATTGCTGATAACTACGGCAAGGTTTTGAAAACCAACGATCAGGCCGAGCTGACCACGGGTCTGGCAAACATGAAAGCGGCTGCCGAAGACGCGAAAAAAGCGACGCCACCAAAACTGAAAGGTAAAGCCCCTGACAGCCCTGAAATACAGGATTATCACAAAGGGCTGGATACGCTGATCGGGCAGATTGATAAGGCGTCAGAACTGGCGAAAGCCGGAAAGATTGATGAAGCGAAGAAGGAAGCGGAAGGGTTTAAAGCCACAAGGAATGAGAACCACAAGAAGTTTAAGTAAGCAGATGGCCGGTGTCTGAGCGGCATTCTCAATGCTGAGGGCGGTGAAAGTTTCGGTTTTTTAATCGCGGTGATCGCTCGGTCTTTCGCGCCGAAACCGACCAAAGAGGGCTAAGACGAGCCCTCTTTGGAATCTCCACGTCTTAAACTGCGCGCTTCGCTCGCTGGCTATGTTTCAGATTTCCAGCCTGTCTCCGCGTTACCTGAAACATAGCCGCCAGCGACAGCGCGCAGTAAAAAAGCGGAGGGAGATCCAAGAGGGAGTAAGCACTTCTCCCTCTTGGGCGGTTTCGGCGCTGCGCGTTAAGCGATCACCGCAGGTGAGAAACCGAAATGTTCTCGGTCTTTAGTAAAGCAGTGCAGCGGCTTCTGCATATGAGAAACCGAAATGTTCTCGGTCTTTAGTAAAGCAGTGCAGCGGCTTCTGCATATGAGAAACCGAAATTTTCTCATTCTTAAGTAAAGCCGCCATTGCAGCGGCTTCTGCAAAAGAAAACCCTTAACGTCTCAGCTCTCCCGCTGCCTCCGGCTGAAACAACAACTCCAGCACGGTAATGTCACTCTCAGCACCATTGGGCATTTCCCACGTAATGCTTTCGCCCACGCGCAGCCCCAGCAGCGCAGCACCGAGCGGAGCCATCACCGATAATTGCTCGTTGCTGTCCTGCAATGCTGCCGGATACACCAGCGTGCGGATGTGTTCTTCGCCGTCTTTACCTTCTGTAAAGCGTACCTTGCTGTTCATCGTGACCACATCGGCCGGAATTTGCTCAGGCGGCAAAATCTCTGCGCGATCTAACTCTTCGTTCAGTGCATCGGCCACCGGGCTGTTGGCAAAGGCCGGTTGTGCCAGCAGTGTATCCAGGCGTTCTGCGTCAAGTTCGTTGATGATCAGTGTCGGTTTACTCATAACATTCTCCGTGGTTCCTTTTGCATCACCCGCCTCATGCGGGTGGGGTGCCGGTCGGCAAAAAACAACACCCCCGCGGGTAAGCGCGGGGGTGTCGGTAATTTGCATGTGTTCTTTGATACTAGGCATTCTCAGGCGGAAATGAAAGCATTGTGTGGGAATTAATCCGTATTGCGAAAATTCCGATTACCAGCGAAATACGCTGCTACATGCCGCAATATTCAGTGATATGGCGACTTAACTTTTCGTTTTGCGAATGAGATCTGCTCAGCGCATCGTATTTCCACTTCGAACTGGAAAAAGACCCTCTACACAGGAAATGTACGCGGGGTTAGGGTAAAGACAGACAAAATAAACGGCTGGAAATAGTGAGTCAGACAAGGAGAGAGGTAATCGCGAGTGAATAACGCAAGCGCATCTGTGAACGGGGTCGGGCGGATTGGATTGAATGATGCGGCGGCGATAACAGAGCAAGTATTAAAGGATATTCAGGCGATGCAAAGTGCAAAGAATATCTACACCACAGATGTTCAGTTGCAGATGTTAACGTCACACGTTAAAGCCATGGTATTACGCTCTATTACCGGCGAGCCGTTACCTGATGTCGAGAAAGATTTATTTGATGAAATTTCTGCCGAGTCCATGCAAATGGCAGAGGAAGTGGTCAGCTGGTTTGGAAATTTACCGATTGAGGAGGCGTATTTACTCTCGGTGCATTTCGAAGTCGCAAGAGATAATGAGCCTGAATAAATTTTACCGAAAATTTAGCGAATTAATTAATCCGGAGATGTGAAACATGGGACAAGTATTAGTGGTGATCGGCGACCGTTTAGGGAAAGGCCAGAAAGTGGCAGCAGGCGTGGAAGCAGCGGGTGGAAAAGCCATTGTTGTCCCTGGCATGGCAGCAGATATGAAACTCGGCGATGTGATGAAAGCAGAGGGTGCCAGCTTAGGTATTTCTTTCTGCGGCAGTGGCGGTGCGGGTGCGATTACCGCACAAAACAAATACGGATATAAAGCTAAATATGGGATGCGCTCCGTGGATGAAGGAGTTACGGCAATTAACGAAGGCTGTCTGGTATTAGGGTTCGGCTTTATGGATAAAGAAGAACTGGGGCAGCGTCTGGTTGAAGCTTATAACAAGAAGTATGGTCAGGCGTAATGAAGCAACAATTAACCACGACGGTCCGGGTTGAAGGAAAAGGCGAAAATAAGGCTGCCGCCTTTTCTTCCGCACTGAGTCAGGTTCAGAGAACGGTTCTCAAGTCATCTGCCAATAATGTCTTGCTACGCATTGAACCGCAGGACGTCAAGATAATAAAGGCAGAAGAATCAGTCAAAAGGGAAAAGTTTCTGTTCTTTTTTCTGGCCAGGGAAAGAAAGAGTTATTACGTGGCGTTAGACATTACCGTCAACCTGACTGTTATTAATACGGAACAGGTAGTTTTTGTCACGAAATAAAAACGTTAGCTATAAATGACAAGGATATACTGATGTTTTTAATTATTTTATTTAAGTCGCTTATTATCGGCGGACTGGTCGGTGTGGGCGTAGGTGCGGGTGCCGCACGTATGTTTCATGCACCCACAGTGCAGGGAATGGGGGCTTTTCGTACGCTTGGGGAATTAAACTCCTGTGAAGGCGATCCGGCTTCACATTTCTCCTTTGGTCTCGGCTTCTTCTTCAACGCCTGGGCTTCTTCCGTGGCGGCAGGTTCTTTCACTCAGGACGTTGACCACCGCATTATTCCTCACTGGGCAACCGCCGCCCTGATGTTCAAAAACCGCAATGTGGCTGAAACCCTGCACGACCCGCGCAAGATGGCAATTGCGGGCGGCATCATCGGCATGATTGTGGTCGCCTTCCTCAACACTACCGCCTCTGCGGTACCTGCAGCGTTACAGGTTACGGCAATTAAAGTGCTGGTACCTGCGGCTAACCTGTTGGTAAACACCGTGATGCCGGTAATTTTCTGGCTGGCGGCAATCGATGCAGGGCGTCGTTCCGGTTTCTGGGCCACCATTTTTGGCGGTATGGCGCAGATGATCATGGGTAACGCCGTGCCGGGTCTGGTGCTGGGTATTCTGATTGGTAAAGGTGTTGAAGAAAGCGGCTGGAACCACGTCACCAAAGTGATGATGGCGGCGATTATCGCGCTGTTTGTCCTCAGCGGCTTCTTCCGCGGGTTCGACGTCAAGCTGTTGCAGTCATTCATGCTGGACGTCCCGACATGGCTGAACGGCATTCACAATTCACTCAGCGGTAAGTAAGGGAGCATGACAATGGAAGAACAAGCCAAACGTGGTTTCTGGTACGCCGAGTGGTCGTTCCCGATCTTTGTCGGACTGCTGTCTTCCGGCGTTTTCGCCGGGACACATATGTATTACCTGTACGGCATCGGCGCGTTTAACGAAGTGGCCTTTGTGTCGATGCTACGTTCCGGCATGGACACCGGCGTGTACGGCGCAGTGGCGGCTTTCGGTGCCAGTTTCCTGTTTGCCCGCATCATCGAAGGCTCGCTGGTCGGTATTCTCGATATCGGCGGCGCGATCCAGACCGGTATCGGCCTGGGCGTTCCGGCACTGTTGCTCGGCGCCGGGATCATCTTTCCGGTGGCGAACTTCGCGGCCTCACTGGTGACCGGCCTGATCCTCGGGTTAGCCGTGGGATACATCATCATTCTGGCGCGTAAATTTACCATCAATCAGAGCAATTCAACCTACGGTGCTGACGTCATGATGGGCGCGGGTAACGCCTCGGGCCGTTTCCTCGGGCCGCTGATTATCCTGTCAGCAATGGCGGCATCGATTCCTATCGGTCTGGGCTCGCTGATGGGTGCGCTGGGTTTCTATTTGTGGCAGAAGCCGATTACCGGTGGTGCCATTCTCGGTGCGATGGTGCTGGGCGCTATCTTCCCTGTTTCACTGTAGCAACAGCAGCGGATCAGCGGTAAACGGGCGTCAGGAGCATTCCTGATGCCCGAGATTATGGAGAATGTCGTATGTATGACTTAATCATCCGGCAGGCATTACGCGCAGACGGTAGCCTGACTGATATTGCAATTCGCGACGGCAAATTTGCCGCCATTGGCACACTGGCCCCCGGTGCCACTGCCCGCCAGACTCTCGATCTGCAGGGTAAGGTTTACGCCAGCGCTGGCTGGATCGATTCCCATGTTCACTGTTACCCGAAATCGCCGATTTATCATGATGAAGCTGATCTGATCGGGGTCGCCTGCGGTGTCACCACCGTGGCGGATGCCGGCAGCACCGGCGCAAATGATATCGACGATTTCTATCAGATCACCCGTAAGGCGAAAACCAATGTTTATGCTTTCCTGAATATCGCCCGCACCGGCATTGTGACGCAAAACGAACTGGCGGATATGACGCAGATTGACAAGATCGGCGTGCGTGATGCCATCGCGCGAAATCCCGGTTTTATCATTGGTATCAAAGCACGCATGAGCAGCAGCGTGGTCGGGCAGAACGGCCTGAAACCGCTGGTGCGCGCCAAAGAAATACAGCAGGAAAATGCTCCTCTGCCGCTGATGGTGCATATCGGCAATAACCCGCCGAACCTCGATGAAATCGCTGATTTGCTGACCTCAGGTGACATCATTACTCACTGTTATAACGGCAAGCCGAACCGCATTCTCTCGCCGGAAGGCGTACTGCGCGACTCCGTTAAGCGTGCGCTCAGCCGTGGCGTGTTGCTGGATGTCGGTCATGGCACTGCGAGTTTCAGCTTTGAAGTGGCAGAACTGGCTATTAAGCAGGGCATTTTGCCGCACACCATCAGCTCCGATATTTATTGCCGCAACCGCCTGAACGGGCCGGTTCACAGTCTGGCGACCGTAATGTCGAAGTTCTTCAGCGTCGGCATGACATTGCCACAGGTCATTGATTGCGTGACCACTCACGCCGCCGGTGCACTCTGTCTGCCTGCCAAAGGCCGTCTGGACGCAGGCGCAGATGCCGATCTGACACTGTTCGAGTTACGTCAGGCACCGCAGGTATTTATTGATTCCGAAGGAAAGTCCGCGAAGGGCGAAAGTGTGCTGGTGCCCCTGGCCGCCGTGGTCGCGGGTGTCATCCTGTTAACCGAAGAAGGGAAATCTGCTCATGTCTTCTGAACAATCTTTATATGAAAAATATGATTTAAAACAGGTTATTAACGCATCAGGTCGCATGACGGCACTGGGTGTTTCTACTCCGCGCGAGGAAGTGGCAGCGGTAGTGAATACCGGTCTGAATCATTACTTTGAA
This sequence comes from Rahnella perminowiae, assembly GCF_019049755.1. Lineage (GTDB taxonomy): Bacteria > Pseudomonadota > Gammaproteobacteria > Enterobacterales > Enterobacteriaceae > Rahnella > Rahnella perminowiae. Next base: position 34,252 of record NZ_JAFMOS010000638.1, on the reverse strand, counting down.
ATGAAAGATCTGGTGAACAAAACCGGCGCTTACATCGCGAAATTGCTTCACGTCGAAAGCGCGGTGGTCGTCTCCTGCGCCTCGGCCGGGATCGCGCAATCTGTCGCGGCGGTGATTGTGAAAGATGATGCCTGGCTGCTGGAAAACCTGCATGTCGCGCCGCTGGACATTCCGCACGACATCGTGCTGCCAAAAGGCCACAACGTGAATTTCGGTGCGCCGGTCGCAACGATGGTGACGATGGGCGGCGGCAAGGTAGTGGAAGCCGGTTATGCCAACGAATGTTCTGCCGCGCAACTTGCCGCCTGCATTACGCCGCGCACGGCCGCAATCATGTACATCAAATCACACCACTCGGTGCAGAAAAGTATTTTATCAGTCGCCGAAGCCGCCGAAGTGGCGCGTGCACATAACGTGCCGCTGATCGTCGATGCTGCCGCTGAAGAAGATCTGACGTGTTATTACGAAACGGGTGCGGATCTGGTGGTTTACAGCGGTGCTAAAGCCATCGAAGGGCCGACCAGTGGCCTGGTGCTCGGTAAAAAACAGTATGTCGAATGGGTAAAACTGCAATCCGGCGGCATTGGTCGTGCGATGAAAGTCGGCAAAGAAGGCATTCTCGGCCTGACGCAGGCGATCGAAAGCTATCTCACCCTGCCGAAAACCACCGGACAGGAAATGGTCGACAAGATGACGCCATTCATTGCCAGCCTGAACGAAATTAAGGGTGTGACTGGCCGCGTGGTCTGGGACAGTGCCGGACGTGATATCGCCCGCACGGAAATTACTTTCGATGAAGCCGTACTCGGCTGGAAAACCAAAGCCATTGTGGACGCCATGAAGAGCGGCGATATCGCGATTTATTTTCGTGGTTACCGGGCCAATGAAGGCAAGATTGAAGTCGACGTACGCAGCGTAACGCCGCCTCAGCTTGCCATCGTCGCACAACGTTTTAAACAACTTTTCAAGGGAGACAACGCATGAAGCTGACTCCGAACTTCTACCGTGACCGTGTGTGTCTGAACGTTCTGGCAGGCTCAAAAAACAATGCGCGTGATATCTATGAAGCCGCAGAAGGCCACGTGCTGGTCGGCGTGCTGTCAAAAAATTACGCGGATGTGGCCAGCGCGGTAGCGGATATGAAGGAATATGCGGCGCTGATTGAAAACGCTTTGTCCGTCGGGTTAGGCGCAGGCGATCCGCGTCAGTCGCTGATGGTCAGCCAGATTTCTGCACAGGTTCAGCCGCAACACGTCAACCAGGTCTTTACCGGTGTCGGCACCAGCCGTGCCTTGCTGGGGCAGAATGACAGCGTGGTGAACGGTCTGATTTCGCCAACCGGTAAAGCGGGTTTGGTGAAAATCAATACCGGACCGCTGAGTTCAGGCTCTGCTGACGCGATTGTGCCGGTAGAAACGGCCATTGCGCTGCTCAGAGACATGGGGGGCAGCTCGGTGAAGTATTTCCCGATGGGGGGCCTGAAAACCCGTGACGAATTCGCTGCCGTGGCCCGTGCCTGTGCCGAACAGGATTTCTGGCTTGAGCCGACCGGCGGTATCGACCTGGAAAACTTCGAGCCGATTATGGAAATCGCGCTGGCGGCAGGTGTCACCAAAATCATCCCGCATATTTACAGCTCGATCATCGACAGTGCATCGGGTAATACGCGTCCTGAGGATGTGAAAACCCTGCTGGCCAGCGTCAGAAAGCTGGTGGGTTAAGGTTCTGACACTTGCTGCCGGAGGACAAATATATTTACGCAATGAATCAACGAAGCGATAACATCACCAGATTCAAGGTATCAGCCGAAAGCGGCACGCTGTCTTTTTCGATAGTTATGTGACGGTGGGCAGCCCCTCACCGAGGGTGATGGTGCCTTAAATGGCGCGGCAACAGTGACACCCCCGTTCGCGACACGCATTTGCTGTGAACGGGGGCCCGTTGAAACGAACTGGAAGAACTATGGTGAGATTTCCCAATCAACGTCTGGCGCAACTGTTTGATGCGCTGCAAACCGAAACGCTGCCTCAGGACGAACTGGCAAAACGTCTGTCGGTGTCGACGCGAACGGTTCGTGCGGATATCACTGCGCTTAATGAAATCATCGCAGACTATGGCGCGACTTTTATACACAGTCGTGGCAGCGGATATCAGCTGCGGATTGATGACCATGGCCTGTTCTCGTCGTTGCAGCAATCAACACAACCTAAACCGAATCCGACACCCCGCACAGCCGCCGGGCGGGTGAAGACGTTGTTGATCCGCTTTTTGACTTCTGCCTTTTCATTAAAGCTGGAAGATCTGGCCGATGAATGGTTTGTCAGCCGCGGAACTCTGCAAAATGATATGGCTGAGGTAAGGGAGCATCTGGCCCGCTATCACCTGAATATCGAAACCAAGCCGCGCTATGGCATGAAGCTGTTTGGCGCTGAGCTGGCAATCCGTGCCTGCCTGACTGACCTGCTGTTTCAGCTCGATGCTGAAGAACAAACCAATCCGCTGCTCAAATCGGAAAGCCTGGAACCGGAAGCGCTGGTGCCACTGACGCGCTTTATGCATCAGCTTCTGAGTCAGTCTTCTATTCAGCTGACTGATGAGGGCGAGCACTATCTGATCCTCTATTGTGCGGTGGCCATTAAGCGTATCGCCAGGGGCTATCCGCTGACTGATTTTGATGCCGAAGATGGCGACCCGGCGGTGAAACAGGTTTCTGTAAGGCTGGCGGCAGAGCTGAAAGCGCTGGTCGGCAAGGAAATTCCTGCCTCTGAAGAGGCGTATCTGCGGGTGAATATCGCCGCGCGTCGCGTACAGCAAATTCTGCCGACAGACATCAATGCAGATGATGATGAATCGCTGGTCGATTACATCCTTTCGTATATCAACTCGCACTATAACTATGATTTGCAAGGCGATAAGCAGCTGCGTGCTGATCTGCTGACGCACATTAAGACCATGATTACGCGGGTGAAGTATCAGATTAATATTCCCAATCCGCTGCTAAACAACATCAAACAGCATTATCCGATGGCCTATGACGTCACGCTGGCGGCGGTTTCAAGCTGGGGGAAATACACGCCGTATACACTCAGCGAAAACGAGATTGGTTTTCTGGTGCTGCACATCGGCGTCGGGCTGGAGCGGCATTACAATATCGGCTACCAGCGACACCCGCAGGTGATGCTGGTATGTGATACCGGCAATTCGACAATCCGCATGATTCAGGCGCAGATTAATCGCAAGTATCCGCAACTGGTGATGAAGCAGGTTGTGACGTTGCGTGATTATGAGCAACTGGAACACATCGACGAAGATTTTATTATTTCCAATGCCCGCATCAGTGAGAAAAATAAGCCGGTGGTGGTGCTGTCGCCATTCCCGACCGAATACCAAATGGAGCAGCTCGGTAAACTGGTTCTGGTAGACCGCACGCGGCCTTATATGCTGGAAAAATTCTTCGACGAAAAACATTTTATGATTATCAATGAACCGATGACGCAGGCGGAGTTATTCCGCCATGTGTGCTCGCAACTGGAAGCGGAAGGTTATGTCGATCAGGCGTTTTATCCGTCGGTGGTAGAGCGTGAAGAGATTGTCTCGACCATGCTGGGTGAAGGCATTGCGCTGCCGCACTCGCTGGGGTTGCTGGCAAAGAAAACCGTGGTAATCACGTTGCTCTCTCCCCAGGGCATTGCATGGGGAGAAGGGGAGACCGCACACGTAATTTTCCTGCTGGCGATCAGCAAAGCAGATTATGAAGAGGCGATGGCGATTTACGATTTATTCGTGACGTTTGTGCGGGAACGCTCAATGAGCCGTTTGCTGAGCAGTGAGAATTTTGAAAGCTTCAAGGCAATTGCAATAGATTGCCTTTCACGCATTTAAAATCTTACTTATCCCCAAAATAGTTCGAGTTGAGGAAGGTGGCAAACGAAGGAGTCCCGATGAGCTTACACGGGTAAGTGATTCGGGTAACTGAGCGCAGCCAACGCACCTGCAACTTGAAATATGACGGGGATTAGTCCTCGTCAAAACCGGAGTTGATCAGATTTACGACAGCGGTGAGCGCCTGTTCTTCGTCGGGCCCCGTGGCTTCGATTTCGATTTTCTGGCCTTTCGGGGAGTCTAGCATCAGCAGCGCGATAACACTGCTGGCTTCCGCTTCTATGCCCGTGCCGTTGCGCAGCATAACTTCTGATTCAAAGCTCTGCACCAGTTCAAACAATTTCATTGCCGGTCGGGCGTGCATGCCTAACCGGTTTTTGATTTCTACCGTTTGTTTCACCGTCATGATTTGCGTTTTTCCAGCGTGCGATGGCGGGACTGCACATTCTTCCCGCGGGAACGGAAATAGTCGGCCAGTTGCTCTGCGATGTACACCGAACGGTGTTTACCGCCGGTACAGCCAATGGCGACGGTCAGATAGCTGCGGTTGTTGGTTTCCAGCATTGGCAGCCACTGTTCGAGGTAGCTGCGGGTCTGGTAGATAAAGTTATGCACTTCAGTATGACGGTCGAGGAACGCCGCCACCGGCTTATCAAGGCCGGTCATCGGACGCAATTTCGGATCCCAGTGCGGGTTCGGCAGAAAACGGACGTCGAAGACGTAATCCGCATCAATCGGTATGCCGTGTTTGAAGCCGAAGGATTCGAATACCATGGTCAGTTCGCGCTCGCGTTTACCCAGCAGACGGGTACGCAGCATTTCTGCCAGTTCATGCACGGACATTTCGGAGGTATCGATGATCAGATCCGCCGACGAACGCAGCGGTTCGAGCAGATCGGCTTCTTCATCAATGGCACTTTCGAGGGACAAGTTTTTGCTGGAAAGCGGGTGCAGACGACGGGTGTCGCTGTAACGGCGGATCAAAGTATTACGGTCGGCATCAAGGAATAACAGCTGCGGCGAAAAACTCTCCGGCAGTTGTGACATCGCATGCTCATAAACTTCGGGTGTTTCCGGCATGTTACGGACGTCAATGCTCACGGCCGCTGACGTATTACGTTCAACGAGTGTCTGGGCAAGCTGCGGCAATAACACCACCGGTAAATTGTCCACACAGTAAAAACCCATGTCTTCTAATGCCCGTAGGGCAACCGACTTCCCGGAACCGGAACGGCCGCTGACAATCATCAGCACCATGGTGACACTCCCCTGGCATTCAGTGTTCAGAATTCATTTTCCCGGCACCGTACCGGGAATCAGCAATTTATTCGTTTTCAGTCATTATCTGGAACAGTTCTTCGTCGCTTTGCGCACCACGCAGACGGCGACATACTGTTTTATCAGCTAATTTCTTCGCGACTAAAGATAATGTATGTAAATGGGTTTTACATTGATCTGCCGGTACCAGCAAGGCAAAAAGCAAATCTACCGGCTGATTATCGATGGCGTCAAAAGCAATCGGCTGTTCAAGCTGAATGAACACGCCAACGGCACGTAAAGTGTCTTCTTCCAGCTTACCGTGCGGGATGGCGATCCCGGCACCGATCCCGGTGCTCCCCATACGTTCGCGGGTCAAAATAGCGTCGAAAATCACCTGTGGCGACAAATTTAATTGTTTGGCGGCCAGCTCGCTGATGATTTCCAGTGCGCGTTTTTTGCTGGCGCAATGAACGCCGCTTTTGGTGCATTCGGCATTAAGCACCGACGTTAATTGCATTGCAGTATCGTTAATCATGTCATCTTTCACTTTTGCGCTGTTTCACCCTTAAAGCTATATCGGCTCGTTTCCCGAAGGTCACAAGCCGATGCCCGAAGGTTTGTAGCACAGGGTTGGCTACATGAATGTCAGTGCTGTTTCAGTTTGTCTTTATGTTTATTCAGCTGTCGGGCCAGTTTATCAACCAGCCCGTCAATCGCTGCGTACATATCCTGATGTTCCGAGGTGGCATGTAATTCGCCTCCGTTCACATGCAAAGTGGCTTCCGCTACTTTCTGCACCTTTTCCACGCTCAACACCACATACACCTGATTAATCCTGTCGAAATACTGCTCGAGCTTAGCCAGTTTCGACGTGATGAACTCTCTCAGGGGATCCGTGATCTCAATGTGATGTCCGGTAATGTTGAGCTGCATAATGTCTTCCTTCTCTGTTGAGGTCAAACTAACTGTTTACGTTGGTTTGAGGGCGGGATGGACAAAGACTCTCGGTATTTGGCGACAGTCCGGCGCGCAACCATAATTCCCTGATCGGAAAGCAGGGTTGCTAACTTGCTGTCACTGAGCGGTTTTACAGGATTCTCCGCTGCGATTAATTTCTTCACCAGCGCCCGGATCGCGGTTGACGATGCCTCGCCGCCGCTGTCTGTACTGACATGGCTGGAGAAGAAATACTTCAGTTCGAAAATACCACGCGGACTGTGCAGGAACTTTTGTGTCGTCACGCGTGAAATCGTCGATTCATGCATTTCCACGGCACTGGCAATATCGGCCAGCACCATAGGTTTCATAAATTCTTCACCCAGTTCAAAGAACGCCTGCTGCTGCTCAACGATGCAGCGCGTCACTTTCAACAGCGTGTCGTTACGGCTTTCCAGGCTTTTAATTAACCACTTGGCTTCCTGCAGATTGCTGCGGATAAATTGCCCGTCGCTGTCGCTGCGTGTGGAGTTACCCATCGCGGCGTACTGCTGGTTAATCTTCAGACGCGGAATGCTGTCGGAATTGAGTTCTACCGTCCAGACCCCTGACACTTTACGCACCAGCACATCCGGGATCACGTATTCGGATTCGCCGGTATTGATCGACTGACCCGGACGCGGATCCAGAGACTGGATCAGAAGCATCGCTCCTTTGAGTGTATCTTCTTTTAACCGGGTTGATCGCATAAGTGCGCGGAAATCATGGTTCGCCAGCAAATCGAGATGTTCGCTGATGATAAGACGGGCTTCAGTGATGAAAGGCGTGTCAGTGGCATATTGAGACAGCTGGATCAGCAGACAATCGCGCAGGTCACGTGCTGCCACCCCCACCGGATCAAAACGCTGAACGCGTTTAAGTACGGCCTCAACTTCGTCCATCGTGATGTTTTCATCACCGACGCTTTCGAGGATGTCTTCAAGGGAGACGGTCAGGTAACCGGTGTCATCCACCGCATCGACAATTGATGTGGCAATCGCGGCATCAGTATCAGAAAACGGCGTCAGCTCAACCTGCCACATCAGGTAATCCTGAAGGGTCTGGGTGGTTTCACCCTGATAAATGGGCAGCTCGTCGTCGCTGTAATCATTACCGGTACCGGACGGCGTGCCTGCGGTGTAAATCTCATCCCAGGTCGCGTCGAGCGGCAATTCTTCCGGCATATCTTTTTGCTCGAGCGCCTCGCGGGTGTCTAACCCCTCGCTGTCGGTGGCTTCTACCGAGTCGATTTCTTCATGAAGGTCAGTTTGTTCCAACAGAGGGTTGCTCTCCAGCGCGAGTTGGATCTCCTGCTGGAGCTCAAGCGTGGACAGTTGCAACAAGCGGATGGCCTGTTGTAACTGGGGAGTCATAGCCAGTTGTTGGCTGAGTCTGAGTTGCAAACCTTGCTTCATATCTTGGCTTAATTCCGTTGATGAGTGAAAACGGCAACACTTCTGTCAGAGACGGCCTGTTTCAGTGTAGGTGGAAACAGGCACGGTTCCGGCGGCACAGATCACAGACGGAATTCTTCACCAAGATAAACACGTTTAACTTGTTCATCAGCAAGAATGTCGGCTGGCGTGCCGTGGGCAATCAATTTCCCCTGACTGACAATATACGCGCGTTCACAAACGTCGAGTGTTTCGCGCACGTTATGGTCAGTGATCAGTACGCCGAGGCCGCTGTCACGTAAATGCTCAATGATTTTTTTAATGTCGATAACGGAAATCGGGTCAACCCCGGCGAACGGTTCATCCAGCAGGATGAATTTAGGGTTTGCTGCCAGCGCACGGGCAATTTCCACACGACGTCGTTCACCACCGGACAGTGACTGACCGAGGTTATCGCGCAAATGAGAAATATGGAACTCTTCCATTAATTCATTCGCGCGGTCATTACGCTGTTCTTTGGTCAGATCATCACGGATCTGCAGCACCGCCATCAGGTTATCAAATACACTGAGACGACGGAATATGGAGGCTTCCTGCGGAAGATAACCAATACCGCGACGGGCGCGGGTATGCAGCGGCAGCAGGCTGATGTCTTCATCATCAACGATGATACGGCCCGCATCGCGCTGGACAATGCCCACGACCATGTAAAAGGTGGTGGTTTTACCCGCACCATTTGGGCCCAATAACCCGACGATTTCACCCGAGTTGACCATCAGGCTGACATCTTCAACGACCTTACGGCCTTTGTATGCCTTGGCGAGATTCTCTGCGATTAATTTAGCCATAAAATATCAGTTACTCTTTTTGGTCGGCTGGCCGCCCGCTGCAGGCGTTTTTTGTTGCAGCTGCGAAGGGACCAGAACGGTCGTCACACGGTTACCCTTATCACTAAAAGCTTCCATTTGCTGTTTCTGTACCAGATAAGTAATGCGGTCGCCTTTCACATTGCTGTCCAGTTGCTCAAGGTAAGCATTGCCGGTCAGCGTGACGAGGTCATTTTCCACTTCGTAGCGGACTTTCTGGGCATGGCCTTTTACCGGCTTACCGTTGTCCTGCATCTGATAGAACGTCACCGGGTTACCGTAACCTTCTACCACTTCTTTACCGGACACACCCTGCGGACGTATCACCACCACTTTATCGGCTTTAACCTGGATCGTGCCCTGATTCACCACCACATTGCCGGTAAACGTCGCGGTATTGGTGTTGACGTCGAGTGCCTGATTTGCCGAGTCAATGGTGATCGGTTTCGTTGTGTCGTCTTTTAAGGCAAATGCCGGAACGCTGACGGCTAACAATGAGCTGACGATCAGAAGATCACGGATTTTATTTTTTGCTTTGAATTTCATAGGAAGTCGATACCTTTTCGATCAGCTCTGCTGTTTTATCACGCAGATTACCACGCATTTTCATGCCGTTAGATGTAAAACCTGTACCATAAAGCGTCACTTCATCGTCTGAGGCAACGTCCTGTGTCGTCAGGTTAACCTGTGCATTGTCCGTTTTGATTCTTTGCAGCTGTGATGTCTCAGGCGTCAGGCTATCGGCCTGCACATGCCCATAGAGATAAAGCATCTTATCCTGAGTCAGTTTCGCTTTATCGGAACGTAATACCCAGGTGGCTACTTTGTTCTTGTCATACATGGTCGCGACCGGATGAGTAAACCACGACACCTGATCCGTGGTGTAATATTTTACCTCGTCTGACACCAGTTTATACGTCAGGCTGCCCATCGGGTCATATACCATCGTAACGGTGTGGGAAGTCTGATAAGTCGGATCCTGATCGTTAACCACCTGCGGAACATCATCGCTGTTGTCAGACAATGACCAGCCAATCAGCACCAGGACAATGGCGGTAAGCGCCAGAATAACCCAAAGTTTTGCTTTACTCATATCGACAGCCCTTTGGCGTCCTCCAGCTTGCCCTGCGCCAGCAGAATCAAATCACACAGTTCGCGAACTGCACCACGCCCGCCAGCGATACGGGTAACATAATGCGCTTTTGGTAACAAAACAGGATGTGCATCCTGAACCGCCACAGAAAGACCCACTTCGGCCATCACCGGCCAGTCAATCAGGTCATCACCAATGTATGCCACTTCTTCGGCCCGAAGAGACAGTGTATCTAACAGTTCGCGGAAGGCCAAAAGCTTATCCGACTGGCCCTGATACAAGTGGCGAATACCCAGAGTTTTAGCGCGATCTTCCAGTAATTTTGCATTGCGGCCTGTAATAATCGCGACTTCGATGCCGGATGTCAGCAGGCAGCGGATACCGTAACCATCGCGAACGTTGAAACTTTTCAGCTCTTCTCCCTGATTTCCCATATAGATCAGGCCATCAGACATGACGCCATCGACATCGCAAATCAGCAGGCGGACCGCTTTCGCCCGTTCAAGCACTTGCGTACTGACCGGACCGTAGCAGGTTTCCGCCAGGGCTGCGCTATTACTCATTTAGGGAATTCCTCAATTAAACTACGCCAGCGCGCAGCATATCGTGCATATGTAACACACCCAGCAACTGGTCACCATCAGCAACCATCACACACGTGATGTGTTTGTCCTGCATTAAATTCAGCGCATCAACTGCCAGCAGTGACGGACGTACGCGAATGCCGCCTGTCGTCATCACATCCGCAATTGATGCCGTATTGATGTTGACACCCATATCAAAGATGCGTCGCAAATCCCCATCGGTAAAAATCCCTTCGATTTTCATCAAATCGTTGCAGATAACCGTCATGCCCAGATTTTTACGGGTGATTTCCAGCAACGCATCCCGTAACGACGCCTCGCGGCTGACGTGCGGGATCTCATCTCCGGTGTGCATGATATCGCTGACGCGAAGCAACAGCTTGCGACCCAGTGCTCCGCCAGGGTGTGACAGGGCGAAATCTTCCGGTGTGAACCCGCGAGCTTCCAGCAGTGCGACAGCCAGAGCATCGCCCATCACCAGCACCGCTGTGGTGCTGCTGGTCGGTGCCAGCCCCAGCGGGCAGGCTTCTTTGGGCACTTTTACACAAAGATGGACATCCGCCGCTTTTCCCATCGTGCTTTCAGGGTTAGACGTCATGCAGATAAGCGTAATGCCCAGGCGTTTGAGTACCGGAATCAGCCCCAGAATTTCATGGGCTTCACCGGAGTTGGAAATCAGAATGACGACATCCTGCTTTGACACCATGCCCAGGTCACCGTGGCTGGCTTCACCGGGATGCACAAAGAAGGCCGGCGTGCCTGTACTGGCAAAGGTGGCGGCCATCTTACGGCCAATATGACCGGATTTGCCCATGCCCATGACAACGACTTTGCCATTGCAGGCGAAAATTTTTTCGCAGGCGCGGGTAAAATCACCGTTAATGTATTGATCTAACTGCTCAAGTCCTTCACGTTCTGTTTTCAGTACATCACGTCCGACGGCCTGAAAATCAAAACCGGGGGCGAAGGTATCGTTAGCCATAGTCGGTTCCTGACAGAGTTCAGAAGGCAATGCTGTCTGGTAACAGGAACAGCACTGCCATATAGGCGATAAATCCACACAGCAATAATGCACCGGCTAAATGGCCGATACGGTGTTTACGCATCAGGCATAGCCCGGAAAGCACCACGCTGACCGCCAGCATGACCCAATAATCGCGATGAAATGCGTCCGGATTGAACGAACCTGGTGCCACCAGCGCGGGTAATCCCAGCACCAGACAGGTATTAAAAATGTTTGCGCCAATGATGTTACCTAGCGCAATGTCATCTTCGCCTTTGATAGCACCGGCGATAAAGGTCGCCAGTTCCGGCAGACTGGTACCGATGGCGATGACCGTCAGGCCGATCACCAGTTCGCTGACACCCAGATAACGCGCGATGACGGTGCTGTTATCAACGATCATGCCCGATGCCAGGGGCATGATGATAAAGCCCAGCGCCAGCCATAAAAACGCGACCGTATTGCTGCTGTCTTGTGGAAGTTCGGACATTTGCTCATAGGTCAGCGTATCCAGGCCTTCTTTTTCGGCAGCACGGGCGATTTTTATCACCAGCATCATGAACACGCCTGCACTGGCCAGCAACAAAACACCATCAAGCCGGCTGAGTTCTCCGTCGCTTAACAGAAAACCACACAGAGCCGTGACCAGTAACAATAATGGGAGTTCGCGGCGTAATATATCAGAACGAACGGAAAGTGGATGAATCAGGGCGGCACCGCCCAAAATCAGAAGAATATTAATGATATTCGAACCAATGGCGTTTCCGATGGCCAAATCCATCTGATCGTTGATAGCCGCGGTGGTGGAAACGACCAGTTCAGGAAGAGATATTCCGACGCCGACGACAGTCATACCAATTACCAGCGGGGAGATGCCTATCGAGCGTGCCAGCACTGCGGCTCCGTACACCAGACGATCAGCGGCATACACTAACAGTAACAAGCCGACAATCATCAGTACGATAGCGAGAAGCATGAAACATCCTTTATTGGGTATAATGCGAGGTTCGTTGCCTTTACGGGCAGGCGATTCCTTCGTCAACATGAGCTAAGGCGACATTTTGTCTGAAAACAATGCCACCAGGTTCCTGTATGTTAGACGATGAAGGCTTTTAATTTAAAATGGTAATTGGTTGATTTTGACCATCTGTGGCTGAAAAGTAAATCGATGGCAACTTTGGTAACGAAACCGGGGTAAGTTTTTGTAAAAATACCAAAGTTATACGATACCCTGTGCGTGTCAGACGTATTCTTAGCGAAAGCATTCCGAAGGGAAAAACTGAATGAGTCAAAGCGAATCGAATCTGGTTGAGATCAAGGGCATGAGTTTCGTGCGTGGCGATCGTCCCATTTTCGAAGAGATAAATATGACAGTGCCGCGTGGCAAAGTCACCGCAATCATGGGGCCTTCGGGGATCGGTAAAACCACCTTGCTGCGTCTGATCGGCGGTCAACTTACGCCCAACAACGGCGAAATCTGGTTCGACGGCGACAACATTCCGACATTGTCCCGTCGCAAGCTGTACGAGTCGCGCAAGAAAATGAGCATGTTGTTTCAGTCCGGTGCATTGTTTACTGACCTGACTGTGTTCGAAAATGTGGCGTTCCCGTTGCGTGAACACAGCAAATTGCCGGAGGAATTACTGCGCAGTACGGTGACCATGAAACTGGAAGCGGTAGGGTTGCGCGGTGCCGGTAATCTGATGCCTGCCGAATTGTCCGGTGGTATGGCGCGGCGCGTCGCACTGGCGCGTGCCATTGCGCTGGACCCTGAGCTGATTATGTTCGATGAGCCTTTTGTGGGGCAGGATCCGATCACCATGGGCGTTCTGGTCAAACTGATTGATGAGCTGAACCATGCGCTGGGCGTGACGTGCATTGTGGTTTCCCACGACGTGCCTGAAGTCCTGAGCATTGCTGATTATGCCTATATCGTGGCCGCACAGCATGTCATCGCAGAAGGTACGCCAGAGGAGTTGCAAAATAATCCTGATCCGCGCGTTCGTCAGTTCCTGGATGGTATTGCCGACGGACCGGTGCCTTTCCGTTTCCCGGCCGGTGATTACAAAACCGAGTTGCTCGGATGATGGAGTTATCTGCTTATGTTAACTAAGGCACTCGCCTCAGTCGGACGTCGCGGGATAAACACCTGTGCGTCTTTTGGTCGTGCCGGACTGATGCTCTTTCGGGCATTGGTCGGTAAGCCGCAATTTGCCAAACAATGGCCGCTGCTGATCAAGCAGCTTTACAGCGTTGGCGTACTTTCCCTGTTGATTATCCTGGTTTCCGGTTTGTTTATCGGCATGGTGCTTGGCTTGCAGGGGTATCTGATTTTAACCACCTACAGCGCTGAGGCCAGCCTCGGTATGATGGTGGCGCTCTCTTTACTGCGCGAGCTTGGACCGGTGGTCACTGCACTGCTTTTCGCCGGGCGCGCGGGTTCTGCGCTGACCGCTGAACTGGGATTGATGAAAGCCACCGAGCAAATCTCCAGCCTGGAGATGATGGCCATTGATCCGCTGCGCCGCGTTGTGGCACCGCGTTTTTGGGCCGGTCTGATTTCCATGCCTTTGCTGACGGCGATTTTTGTTGCCGTGGGGATCTGGGGCGGATCGCTGGTGGGAGTGGACTGGAAAGGCATCGACAGTGGTTTCTTCTGGTCAGCGATGCAAACTGCCGTAGACTGGCGGACCGACCTGCTTAACTGTCTGATTAAAAGCCTTGTTTTCGCTATCACCGTGACCTGGATTGCATTGTTCAATGGCTATGATGCGATACCGACGTCCGAAGGGATTAGCCGGGCAACGACACGTACTGTGGTGCATTCGTCACTGGCGGTGCTGGGATTGGATTTTGTGCTGACAGCACTGATGTTTGGAAATTAAACCATGCAAACGAAAAAGAGTGAAATCTGGGTAGGCGCATTTTTAATCATCGCTTTGATTGCTGTGATCTTCCTGTGTCTTAAAGTGGCCGACATCCGTTCAATCGGCTCCGACCCGACTTACCGTATTTCTGCTGACTTCGACAATATCGGTGGCCTGAAAAGCGGTTCACCGGTCAAAGTCGGTGGCGTGGTGATCGGCCGCGTCAGCAGCATCACGCTCGATAAAAATTATTCTCCACGTGTAGAAATGGATATCGACCAGAAATACAACCAGATCCCGAGCACCAGTACGCTGGCGATCCGCACGTCTGGTCTGCTGGGCGAGCAATTCCTGGCGTTGAATATTGGTTTTGAAGACCCTGAAATGGGAACGACTATCCTTAAAAACGGTGGCGTTATTCAGGACACTAAATCAGCGCTGGTTCTCGAAGACCTGATTGGTCAGTTCTTGTATAAGAGTGGCGATGGTAAGGCTGATCCTGACGCAACGGCGGCACCTGCAGGGAATGCTGCACCTGACGCCAATACGGCGCCGCAACCGGCTGCCCATTAACAATTTGCCATCACGGATTCTCCATAAAAGAGGAAATAAGTATGTTTAAACGTTTAGTGATCGCTGCACTGCTGGTGGTTATGGCTCCGCTGGCGAATGCCGCCGTGGACAAGACCAATCCTTACAGCGTGATGAATGAAGCGGCGAGCAAAACCTTCACCCGCCTCAAAACCGAACAACCGAAAATCAAGCAGGATCCTAACTATCTGCGCCAGATTGTTCGTGAAGAATTGTTGCCGTATGTGCAAATCAAATACGCCGGCGCGCTGGTGTTAGGCCGCTATTACCAACAGGCGACACCTGCACAGCGCGACGCTTACTTCGCGGCGTTCTCAGACTACCTGCAACAGGCTTACGGCCAGGCTCTGGCGATGTACAACGGCCAGAACTATACGGTGCAGCCTGAGCAGTCCTACGCGGGTAAAGACATCATTGCTATCCGTGTCACGATTACCGATCCGAACGGCCGTCCTCCGGTTCGTCTGGATTTCCAGTGGCGTAAAAACAGCCGCACCGGCGACTGGCAGGCTTATGACATGATCGCCGAAGGCGTCAGCATGATTTCGACCAAACAGAACGAATGGGCAGATATTTTGCGCCAGAAAGGTATTGATGGCCTGACTGAGCGCCTGAAACAAGCCGCTGCTCAGCCGATCACGCTGGATAAACAACAATGAGTGAAGCCCTGCGCTGGGAATCGCAGCCGCCGCGACTGTCGTTGCACGGTGAGTTAGATCGCGAAACGCTGGTGGCATTTTGGGATGTACGCAAAAAGCTGATGCCCGGCGTGACCTGTCTGGACGTCTCCGGGCTGGCGCGTGTTGACTCTTCTGGCCTGGCTTTGCTGGTGCATTTACGCGAGGAAGCCAGTCAGCAGGGGATTACGCTGACGATTGCGGGTATCACTGACAGGCTGAGAACACTGATTGCTTTGTATAACCTTCAGGACATTATTCCGTCGGAGACCACGACTTGTTCTGTTGAATAAATAGTTGAGCAGTTCCCGTGGGTTAGGCTGTGGGATATGAAGCGTTATCGGTATGTCCATAAAGCCCCTGTGCGAAACTCTTCGTCAGGGGCTTTTTCGTGGTTTAAGAATTGCGCCAATCCCTATAAGATATCGGGCTGTTATGATTCTTCAGAAGAATAGATCCCTATGGAAACGAGTGAAATTAAAGACGTGCTGATGAAGGCATTGGCACTGGACGAAGCCCACATTACTGGCGATGGCAGTCATTTTCAGGCCATTGTCGTTGGTGCGATGTTTGATGGCATGAGCCGCGTGAAAAAACAACAGACCGTTTACGCGCCGCTGATGGAATACATCGCCGACAATCGAATCCACGCTCTGTCTATCAAGGCTTATACCCCTGAAGAATGGGCGCGTGACCGTAAACTGAGCGGTTTATAAGACTGCCGGCGTTCCGGCAGCTTCCTCCTATCTGACCTGTCGTTTTAATAAATAGAGAGCAGTCATAATGGATAAATTTCGTGTACAGGGTGGGACTCGCCTGAGTGGTGAAGTCACTATCTCTGGTGCAAAAAATGCAGCACTTCCTATTTTGTTTGCCGCACTGCTTGCTGAAGAACCTGTTGAACTCCAGAACGTTCCTCACCTGAAAGATATCGATACCACCATCAAGCTGCTGAGCCAGCTGGGCACCAAAATCGAACGTAACGGTTCTGTTTTCGTTGACGCCAGTGCGGTGAATGAGTTTTGTGCGCCGTATGACCTGGTAAAAACCATGCGTGCTTCCATCTGGGCGCTTGGCCCGCTGGTGGCGCGTTTCGGTCGCGGCGAAGTTTCTTTACCGGGCGGCTGTGCTATCGGTGCACGTCCTGTTGATCTGCATATTACGGGTCTGGAACAGTTGGGCGCGACCATTGTTCTGGAAGAAGGCTATGTGAAAGCCTCTGTCGATGGCCGCCTGAAAGGCGCGCACATTGTGATGGATAAAGTCAGCGTGGGCGCAACGGTCACTATCATGAGCGCGGCGACCTTGGCTGAAGGCACCACCATTATTGAAAATGCCGCGCGTGAGCCGGAAATCGTCGATACCGCGAATTTCCTCAATACACTGGGTGCGCAAATTACCGGTGCGGGTACCGATAAAATTACCATCGAAGGTGTTGCCCGTCTGGGCGGCGGGGTTTACCGCGTGGTGCCTGACCGTATCGAAACCGGCACCTTCCTGGTGGCGGCGGCGATTTCCGGTGGCAAGATTACCTGTCGCGAAGCCCGACCTGATACGCTGGATGCCGTACTGGCAAAATTGCGTGAAGCCGGTGCCGATATTGAAGTGGGCGAAGACTGGATCAGTCTCGATATGCATGGCAAACGCGCCAAAGCAGTGACCTTCCGCACCGCGCCGCATCCGGGCTTCCCGACTGACATGCAGGCGCAGTTCAGCTTGCTGAACCTGGTAGCAGAAGGTACAGGTGTGATCACCGAAACCATCTTTGAAAACCGTTTCATGCACATACCTGAACTGATCCGTATGGGCGCACACGCTGAAATCGAAGGCAGCACCCTCATTTGCCATGGCGTTGAAAAACTGTCTGGCGCTCAGGTGATGGCGACCGATTTACGGGCCTCTGCAAGTCTGGTTCTGGCGGGTTGTATTGCCGAAGGTGTGACCGTGGTTGACCGTATTTATCACATCGATCGTGGCTACGAGCGTATCGAAGATAAACTGCGTCAGCTGGGTGCAAAAATCGAGCGCTTTAAAGGCGAGTGATTCATAACGCCTGCGCAATAAAAAAGCCGGAAGGGGAAACCTTTCCGGCTTTTTCGTTTCTGCAATGAATGGTTGTCAGTGGTCAGGGTATTCCTGCACCGTAACCTGCAATGTCAGTTTCTGACCATCACGCATAATTTCTACCGGAATGACGGTTCCCGGACGAATTTCTGCTACCTGATCCATGGTCTCGATAGCGGAAACGGCCGGTTTGTTGTTGACGTTAATAATCACGTCTCTGACCTGCATACCCGCATTTGCCGCCGGGCCATTTGGCGTGACTTCGTTCACCACAATTCCCTGAATGTGATCCAGCCCGCTGTTCGGCCCGTGCAGAGGGGAAACTTCACGCCCGCTGATCCCGATATAACCCCGAATAACACGGCCATCACGAATCAGCTTGCCCATGACTTTTGTCGCCAGTGCGGTCGGGATAGCAAAGCCGATGCCTTCCGGCGTGGCGCCGTCATTACTTTGGTCAAAGGACAGCGTATTAATCCCCATCAGTTCCCCGAGCGAATTCACCAGCGCACCGCCGGAGTTCCCCTGATTGATCGAGGCATCGGTTTGCAGAAAGTTCTGGCGGCCGGACGGGCTGAGGCCAATACGACCGGTGGCGCTGATAATGCCCTGTGTGACTGTCTGACCGAGGTTATAGGGGTTACCGATTGCCATCACGACATCACCGACATGCGGGGTACGATGTGGATTAATCGGGATGACCGGCAGATTTCCGGCGTTGATTTTCAGCACGGCCAGGTCAGTCAGGCTGTCAGAGCCGACCAGCAACGCTTCGAATACGCGGCCATCCTGCAAGGCGACGATAATTTGATCGGCATTATTGATCACGTGTTTATTGGTGAGGATATAGCCATTGTCGTTCATGATCACACCGGAACCCAGTGTGCGGATGGCCAGTTCGTTCTGTGTACTGTTACCCATGTTGCGGTTATAGACATTCACCACGGCCGGAGCAGCATGGCGGACGCCTGAGTTATAACTGACGGGTTCTTCGCTGTTCTGGGCGAAGTTTTTGTCAAACAGCGGTTCTGTGATGTTTTTACGCAACATAGGTACCGCCGCCAGCAAAATGCCAGCAACAATCAGGCCGATAACAGCGGATCTCAAGAGCTTAACAAACATGGGTGTATGGGATGCGAGATAAAAGTGAGGGAAGAATAGCATGACTTAATCGGACGCAGCAGCACCTGCGTCCGATTTTCAACGCTTTACGGCATGAATAAGTAGATATTTTGTCCTTTACGCAAGATGCTCAGTGCGATCAGGTCCGGTTTGCTTTCCAGAATTTTGCGGAAGGCTGCCAGATTTTCGAGCGGCTCGCGGTTGACACCAATAATCACATCACCTTTTTCAAGGCCGATCTGGTCCGCCGGCGTGCCTTTCTTCACGTCATCAACATGCACACCTTGGGTCTTTTTATCGGTGGTATCACTGAGCGTCACACCCTGTAATGCCGGATTGAGTTTCTCAATGCTGACTTCTACGGCAGGGCTTTTATCCAGCGTGACACTGACAGTCATCGGTTTGCCATCGCGCAGCAAACCAATCTGCATCGTGACTCCCGGGCCGGCAGTGCTCACTTTCGCGCGTAACTCAGCAAAGCTGCTCAGCGTTTTACCCTGCAGGGTAATCAGCACGTCACCCGGTTTAATACCGGCTTTTGCCGCTGCCGAATCCGGCAACACCTCGTTGACGAAAGCGCCGCGCTGGCTGTCGAGTTTGAATGCCTGTGCCAGTTCCGGTGTCATTTCGCTGCCGCGGATCCCCAGCAGGCCGCGTTTCACTTCGCCAAATTCAATCAGCTGATGGCTGAGATTCTTCGCCATGTTCACCGGAATAGCAAAACCGATACCGACACTGCCACCCTGCGAGGAAATGATGGCGGTGTTGATACCAATCAGTTCACCTTTCAGGTCGAGCAGCGCGCCACCGGAGTTACCGCGGTTAATCGACGCATCAGTCTGAATAAAGTTTTCCAGCCCTTCAAGGTTCAGGCCGCTGCGGCCAAGGGCAGAAACAATGCCGGATGTCACGGTCTGGCCGAGCCCAAACGGATTACCCACGGCAACGGCAAAATCGCCTACACGCAGGTTATCGGAATCCGCCATCGTAATTTGTGTCAGATTTTTAGCATCAATCAGCTGGATCACCGCGATATCGGACTGATCGTCTTTGCCGATGAGTTTGGCTTTGTATTCGCGGCCATCGTTGAGCTGAACGTTGATTTTATCCGCGTTGTTCACCACATGATTATTGGTGAGCACGTAGCCTTTGGCGGCATCAATAATGACACCGGAACCCAGCCCTTCAAAAGGCTGCGGCCCCTGATTGGGTTCCGGATCCTGCTGACCGAAGAAGAACTTGTATTCTGGTGGTACATCCGCACTTGGCGGCTGGGTGCCGGAAACCTGAACGCCCACGACGGCGGGTAATACTTTTTCCAGCATCGGTGCCAGACTTGGCAAAGGTTGTCCCTGAACTTCCGTTGGTAAAGCCGCATTCGCCATAGGCGCAGAAGCGAAAGTTAATCCAAGGCTAACAGCTAACACACTGAGCAAAAATAACTTTTTCTTCATCACGATAACTCTCTCGCTTTCTGTAATGGACGTCAGTTATGGATAACAGAACGGTGATTCACAACACGGGAAGGGTCTTGAGAACGGCACACGCACGGGACATGTGCCGTAACTGCATAACGATTGTTGTGCAGGTCAGGGGCGTCTGTTATTTACGAACCGGACGCTCGCCACGCAGCAAACCGGACGCGCCGTCAGAATAATCGCGTGGCATTTGCACCGGCACCTGATCATTATCGGCTTCAGAACCGGTCAGACGATAATTAAACGGATTATCCTGCTCAGGCATATCGGGCAGTAAATTGTTGGAGCTTTTAGCCATGTGCTGATACAGCTGACGGTAATCCGTCGCCATGTTATCGAGCAACTCTGCGCTGCGGGCAAAATGGCCCACCAGCTCCTGACGGTATTCGTCGAGTTCGGCTTTACTTTTCTCCAGTTCGTTTTTCATGACTTGTTGATCACGTAATTTACGATTACCAAAGCGCATCGCCACCGCACCAATTGCGATACCGACCACTAATCCAATGAGTGCATACTCCCAGGTCATAATGACTCCTATTTTGACTTCGTTGTCCCGCAGGGCTTTTTCACGTAACTTTTATGACTTAACTTTTTTACACAATGGTTTTAACGTAATTGTTACACGCATGCGTCATGCAATAGCTCCACTATAACCGTTAACCTTGTCAGAGTGGAATCCTGCGGGGAAAATCACTGCCATCTGTTGGTTTTTTCATACACAGACAGCCGGGAAAAGCGGCGAATCCACGGCAAAAAAGCGGCTAAACGACGTGAAAAACATAAAATTTTTTTCTCAGGGACGTTAACGAAGATGCAATCTCAATCACCCCTTTTTCTTTATCAGAACGCTGTGGATGCCGGTGAGTTCCAGGCGGATGCCGTTCAGAAACAAGCTGTCGCACAGCTCGATACGATTTACCAGGCATTGTCCGCGCAGCCCCTGACACGTCCCCGGTCTGCCAGCCGTGGCGGGTTGCTGAGTCGTTTGTTTACCAAAAGTCCGCAGAAAACCCCTTCGCGACCGGTACAGGGGCTGTATATGTGGGGCGGAGTGGGGCGCGGCAAAACCTGGCTGATGGATTTGTTTTTCCACAGCCTGCCCGGTGATCGCAAGCTTCGCCTGCATTTCCACCGTTTTATGTTGCGCGTCCATGAAGAACTGACGCAACTTCAGGGGCAGGAGGATCCGCTGGAAGTGATCGCGGACCGCTTTAAAGCAGAAACCGATGTGCTCTGTTTTGATGAGTTTTTTGTTTCGGATATTACCGATGCGATGCTGCTGGCGACGTTATTGCAGGCCCTGTTTGCCCGGGGTATCACGCTGATTGCGACATCAAATATTCCGCCTGATTTGCTGTACCGCAACGGCCTGCAACGGGCACGGTTCCTGCCTGCGATTGATCTGATTAAAGAATACTGCGATGTGCTCAATGTGGATGCAGGTATCGATTACCGTTTGCGCACGCTGACGCAGGCCAATTTATGGCTGACACCTGCGGGGCCGGAAACTGCTGACGCGATGCATTCAATGTTAGGGAAACTGACCGGCAATCACAGCGGTGCGCAGACGGGCGAAAGACCGCTGCTGGAAGTGAATCATCGTCCGCTGCAGGCTATTGCCGCCGTTGATGGCGTGCTGGCGGTGGAATTTCATACCTTATGTGAAGAGGCGCGCAGCCAGCTCGATTATATTGCGCTGTCGAAAATCTATCACAGCGTACTGCTGCACAATGTGCCGGTGATGGGCGCAGACAGTGAGAACGCAGCCCGGCGTTTTCTGGCGCTGGTCGATGAATTCTATGAGCGTCATGTAAAACTGGTCATTTCCGCCGCCGTCCCGATGTTTGACATTTATCAGGGCGAACGGCTGAAATTCGAATATCAGCGTTGTCTGTCACGTCTGCAGGAGATGCAGAGCGAGGAGTACCTCAGACGGCCGCATCTGCCGTGATTTTTTGTATGGTTATTTTTTGATCAGTTCGTGGTATAAAAAGCGTCAGTAAAGCCTGCAGGGTGAACCCTCAGAAGGCGGGGAGGGAAATCTTCCTTTTTGTCGAAAAAGGGTTCGATCTTTGCAGGAGACTTCTCTATAATCTTGCGACCCCACGTTACTACAAAGTTTTTTTCCCGAAACTTTATAAGTGCCAGCATTGGCTATTCGAAGGGGTAGGTTTGCTGGACGATGGTCGTGTGAACCTCAAATACTTATTTTATAAACAAGTAAGCGTTCGGGTGTTCGCCAACGTGTAACTTTAATTGGGTAAGCTTTTAATGAAAACTTTTACAGCTAAACCGGAAACCGTACAACGTGACTGGTTCGTAGTTGACGCTACCGGCAAGACCTTAGGTCGCCTGGCCACTGAACTGGCCCGCCGTCTGCGTGGCAAACATAAAGCGGAATACACTCCGCACGTTGATACTGGTGATTACATCATCGTTCTGAACGCAGAAAAAGTTGCTGTCACTGGCAACAAGCGTAACGACAAGATTTATTACCATCACACCGGCCACATCGGTGGTATCAAGCAAGCGACCTTTGAAGAGATGATCGCTCGCCGTCCTGAACGCGTGATCGAGCTCGCGGTTAAAGGCATGTTGCCAAAGGGCCCGTTGGGTCGTGCAATGTACCGTAAAATGAAAGTTTACGCGGGTAACGAGCACACTCATGCGGCGCAACAACCGCAAGTTCTTGACATTTAATTCGGGATTATAGGCAATGGCTGAAAATCAATACTACGGCACTGGTCGCCGCAAAAGCTCCGCCGCTCGTGTTTTCATCAAACCGGGTAGTGGTAACATCGTAATTAACCAGCGTAGCCTGGAACAGTACTTTGGTCGTGAAACTGCCCGCATGGTAGTTCGTCAACCACTGGAACTGGTCGACATGGTTGAGAAATTCGACCTGTACATCACCGTTAAAGGTGGTGGTATCTCCGGTCAAGCTGGTGCTATCCGTCACGGTATCACCCGTGCACTGATGGAATATGACGAAAATCTTCGTGGCGAACTGCGTAAAGCAGGCTTCGTTACCCGTGATGCTCGTCAGGTTGAACGTAAGAAAGTCGGTCTGCGTAAAGCACGTCGTCGTCCTCAGTTCTCCAAACGTTAATTTTCTGCTGCTTTTGCAGCTCAGTGCTTCGGCACGAAAATCAGCGTCAAAAACCCGGTGTTTCACCGGGTTTTTTTATGTCTTTTTTTCGGTAATTGCGGAAGAAAATGATCTCCTGACACACAATTCGCCATGAAATCGTTTCACCGTGCCCCACAGCCTGCGTAAAATCTGGTAAACTATCACACACTTTTGTACCTGTTCGCCGAGCAGTTGACGTTGCCGCGCTTCCTGGCTGGGTTCGCCTTGCCGATGGTTGTCTATGAAACTACGGGACAAAAACTGCAGGCTGGCGATAACTCGCTGTAATATTCTAGATAAACTTGGAGGTTTTCATGGCTGTCGCTGCCAACAAACGTTCGGTAATGACGCTGTTTTCCGGCCCGACCGACATTTTTAGCCATCAGGTACGTATCGTACTGGCGGAGAAAGGTGTCAGTGTCGAGATCGAGCAGGTTGAGATGGATCACCTGCCGCAGGATCTTATTGACCTCAACCCTTACCGCACTGTACCGACGCTGGTTGATCGTGAACTGACCCTGTTCGAATCCCGCATCATCATGGAATATCTTGATGAGCGCTTCCCGCATCCGCCGCTGATGCCGGTTTATCCGGTTGCCCGTGGTGAGAGCCGTCTGATGATGCACCGCATCGAAAATGACTGGTATTCGCTGATGCGTCAGATCGAGCAAGGTTCGGCAAGCGAAGCCGATGCCGCGCGTAAGCAATTGCGTGAAGAGCTGCTGGCTATTGCGCCAATCTTCTCATACATGCCTTACTTCAAGAGCGAAGAGTTCAGCCTGGTTGATTGTTACCTGGCTCCGCTGCTGTGGCGTTTGCCGGAACTGGGTATTGAACTGGCAGGTGCCGGTTCTAAAGAGCTGAAAGGTTATATGACTCGCGTCTTCGAACGAGATGCTTTCCTGGCTTCCCTGACCGAAGCAGAGCGCGAAATGCGTTTGCATACCCGAGGTTAAGGTATGGAGATGACCGACATGTCTCCGCGTCGCCCCTATCTGCTGCGGGCTTTTTATGACTGGTTGCTCGACAACCAGTTAACCCCGCATCTGGTGGTTGACGTAACGATGCCAGGCGTGATGGTGCCGATGGAGTTTGCGCGTGACGGACAAATTGTCCTGAACGTTGCGCCGCGTGCTGTCGGCAATCTCGAACTGGGTAACGATGACGTACGCTTTAATGCCCGTTTTGGTGGCGTACCGCGTAACGTGTTTGTACCAATTGCCGCTGTTCTGGCGATTTATGCCCGCGAAAACGGTGCCGGTACCATGTTCGAACCGGAACCAGCTTATGAAGCCGAAGGTGCCTTTGAGGGTGATCTGAGCGCTGATGAGCCGGCAGAACCGACGATGTCAGTCATTGATGGCGATTTGCCCGATGTGGCTGAAGAAGATCCGAACGATGAGCCGCCAACGCCGCCACGCGGTGGTCGTCCGGCACTGCGCGTAGTGAAGTAACAACCCACTCACTCCGGTTCCGTGCTTAAACCCTGCGTTGTTACGCGGGGTTTTTTATTGCCTTCAGTCCGCTGACTTCTCCTTCCGGCAGTGCAGATTTGCTGTGTCATCATTGAACACGTTATTCGCTTGAACCGAAGCTGAGCCTGACGCTATGAGGATATTCGACGAATAACCGGCAGAAAAGGGGGATGTCATGAGGAATTCTTTTGAGTTATGCGTAAAAAAGGTCTGCCAACCATTGTTAGCAGACCTTTTTATGAGGCGATGGATCAGACTTCGAGGAAGTTCATGATGCCTTCTGCTGCTTTACGGCCTTCAGCAATAGCGGTCACCACCAGATCGGAACCGCGAACCGCATCGCCACCGGCGAAGATTTTCGGGTTGCTGGTCTGGAAGGCATTGTCGCTGCCTTCCGGTGCCACGATACGCCCCTGGGTATCCAGCTCAACGTCGTGGGCTGCCAGCCATTCCATTTTATGAGGACGGAAACCAAATGCCATCACCACGGCATCAGCTTCCATTACATGTTCGGAACCCGCCACGATTTCAGCACGACGACGACCATGAGCATCCGGTGCGCCCAGTTCAGTACGCGCCATGCGTACACCACATACGCGGCCAGAATCATTCAGTTCGATGCTCAGCGGTTGCAGGTTGAATTTGAAATCAACGCCTTCTTCGCGCGCATTCTTCACTTCACGACGTGAGCCCGGCATGTTCTCTTCATCACGACGGTATGCACAGGTCACGTGAGTAGCACCCTGACGGATTGAGGTACGCACGCAGTCCATCGCAGTATCACCCCCGCCCAGCACCACCACACGTTTTTTATCCATGGTGACGTAAGGCTCTTCCTGACTGTCGGCATAACCCATCAGTTGCTTGGTATTTGCGATCAGGAACGGCAGGGCATCGTAAACGCCCGGTGCATCTTCATTCGCCAGACCACCGCGCATTGACTGATAAGTCCCGACGCCGAGGAACACAGAATCGTATTCCGCCAGCAGTGCATCAATGGTGACGTCTTTGCCGACTTCAGTATTGAGCTGGAACTCGATACCCATCTCAGTGAAGATTTCACGACGTTTGGTCATCACCGATTTTTCCAGCTTAAAGGCCGGGATGCCGAAAGTCAGCAAGCCGCCGATTTCCGGATGGCGATCGTAAACCACCGCTTTCACACCGTTGCGGGTCAGGACATCAGCACAGGCCAGACCCGCCGGCCCTGCGCCGATAATCGCCACGCGTTTGCCGGTTGGCTGTACGTGAGACATATCCGGACGCCAGCCCATCTCAATGGCTTTATCGTTAATATAGCGTTCGATGTTACCGATGGTCACTGCACCGAACTCATCGTTCAGGGTGCAGGAACCTTCGCAGAGTCTGTCCTGCGGGCAAACACGCCCGCAGACTTCCGGCAGGCTGTTGGTCTGGTGCGCGAGATCTGCCGCTTCCATGATGCGGCCTTCGTTCGCCAGCTTCAGCCAGTTCGGAATATAGTTATGTACCGGACATTTCCATTCACAGTAAGGGTTACCGCACGACAGACAGCGGTCTGCCTGTGAGGCGGCTTGCGTCGCTGAGAACGGCTCATAAATTTCCACAAACTCAATTTTGCGGATCTTCAGCGCTTTCTTAGGCGGATCAACACGCTGTAAGTCGACAAATTGATAAACGTTTTGACTCATCTTAACCTCTTACTGCGCTTGTACCCGCAGCTCAGCTGCGGAACGACTACGGTGACCCAACAATGCTTTGACATCACTGGACTTCGGTTTTACCAGGGCAAATTTAGGCGCCCACTCCGGCCAGTTCGCCAAAATCTCTTCACCACGGGTCGATGCGGTCAACTGTACGTGTTCGATGATCAAACCGCGCAGATGCTCTTCATGGATAGCCAGATCGGCCACTTCCAGCACTTCAACCAGTTCCGGGTTAACACGTTTGCGGAATTCGCCATCTTCATCAAGGACATAAGCGAAACCACCGGTCATGCCTGCGCCGAAGTTGACGCCGGTACGGCCGAGGACACACACAATACCACCGGTCATATATTCACAGCCGTTATCACCGATGCCTTCTACCACAGTGATAGCACCGGAGTTACGGACAGCGAAACGCTCACCCGCACGGCCTGCCGCAAACATTTTGCCACCGGTTGCACCATACAAACAGGTGTTGCCGATGATGCTGGCTTCGTGGCTGCGGAATGCAGAACCGATTGGCGGACGAATGGCAATACGGCCACCGGCCATGCCTTTGCCCACATAGTCGTTTGCATCGCCGGTCAGCATTAAATCTACGCCGCCAGCGTTCCAGACGCCGAAACTCTGGCCCGCGGTGCCATTGAAGTTAATGCGCACCGGATCAGCCGCCATACCCTGATCACCGTGTTTCTCCGCAATCGCCCCGGACAACATGGCACCCACTGAACGGTCAGTGTTGCGGATATCAAAGTAGAACGCTTTGCTCTGCTTCGAATCGATATGGGGTGATGCCTGTTCCAGAATGTCTTTATTCAGCTGACCCTTATCGAACGCCGGGTTGCTTTCTGTGCAGTACACAGATTTACCTTCATGCGGTGTGGCCGTTGCCAGTATCGCAGAAAGGTCGAGATTGTTTTGCTTGGCGGTGAAGCCGTCCAGCTCGGTCAGCAGGTCGGTACGGCCAATCAGGTCCACCAGTTGGCTGATGCCCAGTTCGGCCATGATTTCACGGGTTTCCTGCGTGATGAACCTGAAGTAGTTCGTCACACGTTCCGGCAGACCGTGATAATGGTTGCGACGCAGTTTTTCATCCTGAGTTGCCACGCCCGTTGCACAGTTGTTCAGGTGGCAAATACGCAGGTATTTACAACCCAGCGCCACCATCGGGCCGGTCCCGAAACCAAAGCTTTCTGCCCCCAAAATCGCTGCCTTGATGATGTCGAGGCCGGTTTTCAGGCCGCCATCCACTTGCAGACGAATTTTGTGACGCAGCCCGTTCGCCACCAGCGCCTGTTGTGTTTCCACCAGCCCCAGTTCCCACGGACAGCCGGCGTATTTCACGGAAGACAGCGGGCTTGCGCCGGTGCCGCCATCGTAGCCAGCGATCGTGATGAGATCGGCGTAGGCTTTTGCCACGCCGACGGCGATAGTGCCGACGCCCGGTTCAGAAACCAGCTTCACCGAAATCATTGCTTTCGGGTTGACCTGTTTCAGGTCGAAAATCAGCTGCGCCAGATCTTCAATGGAATAAATATCGTGATGCGGCGGTGGAGAAATCAGGGTTACGCCCGGCACGGAATAACGCAGTTTCGCGATGTACGGCGTCACTTTGTCCCCCGGCAACTGGCCGCCTTCGCCTGGTTTTGCACCCTGCGCCACTTTGATCTGAATAACATCGGCATTCACCAGATACGCCGGTGTTACCCCGAAACGACCTGATGCAACTTGCTTGATACGGGACACTTTATTGGTACCGTAACGCGCCGGATCTTCGCCGCCTTCCCCGGAGTTAGAACGTCCGCCGATGCTGTTCATCGCCTCGGCCAGAGATTCATGCGCTTCCGGGCTCAGTGCGCCGATAGACATTGCAGCCGTATCGAAACGGGTAAATAAACCTTCCGCCGGTTCAACCTGATCAACAGGGATCGGCTGGCCTTTAGGCGTGACTTTCAGCAAGTCGCGCAGCGTGGCCACCGGACGTTCGTTAACCAGTTTGGCGTATTTCTTATAATCGTCGTAATCACCGCTGTTGACGGCAGTTTGCAGGGTAGTGACCACGTCCGGGTTATAGGAATGGTATTCGCCACCGTGGACAAACTTCAGCAGACCGCCCTGATCCAACGTTTTGCGTTTCAGCCATGCGCGTTTGGACAGGTTCAGCAAGTCCTGTTCGAAGTCGCTGTAACCGGCACCGCCGATACGGCTGACGACGCCGTTGAAGCAGGTGTTGCACAGATCTTTCGCCAGACCGACCGCTTCAAACAGTTTAGAGCAACGGTAAGAGGCAACGGTTGAGATGCCCATTTTGGACATGATCTTGTACAGGCCTTTATTGATGCCGTTACGGTAATTCAGCATCACTTCACGGTATTTCTTCTCGATGACCTGCGAGTCAACCAGTTTTGCCAGCGTTTCGTAGGCCAGATACGGATAAACCGCTGTGGCACCGAAACCAATCAGCACGGCGAAATGGTGCGGGTCACGGGCGCTGGCCGTTTCAACAATGATGTTGGCATCGCAGCGCAGGCTTTTCTCAACCAGACGCAACTGTAGCGCACCGACGGCCATTGGCGCAGGCAGCGGCAGACGGTTCGGGGCGATGTTGCGGTCAGACAGCACCAGCAGAACCGCGCCGTTACGCACTTTCTGTTCGCCTTCGTCACAGAGTTTCTGGACGAACTGCTCCATATTTTGTTCGGTCGGATCGTACGTGATATCCAGTGTTTCAGCGCGATAATGCTTGCTGTCGAGCGTGGTCAGCTGTTTAAAGTCAGACCACAGCAGGATTGGCGATTTGAAGCTCAGGCGGTGAGCCTGACCTTCGGC
This sequence comes from Rahnella perminowiae, assembly GCF_019049755.1. GTDB lineage: Bacteria > Pseudomonadota > Gammaproteobacteria > Enterobacterales > Enterobacteriaceae > Rahnella > Rahnella perminowiae. The sequence continues at coordinate 5,277 of NZ_JAFMOS010000638.1, read as the reverse complement.
TTCGCAGAACACATTCATCTCACGGCCAATGCTGGTCGCCAGAGACATCACGTGGGCTTCACGCAGCGGATCGATTGGCGGGTTGGTGACCTGCGCAAACTGCTGGCGGAAGTAGTCATACACGATACGCGGACGGCTGGAGAGCACGGCAAATGGCGTATCATCGCCCATGGAACCGACGGCTTCCTGACCGTTTTCACCCAGCACGCGGATGATCTGATCGAGTTCTTCACTGCTGTAGCCGAACTGCTTCTGGAAGGTTTCGAGTAACGAATCTTCCAGCTCGCGGCTGCCCACCTGATCTTCCGGCAGGTCTTCGAACGGCACCAGACGCTGGACGTTTTTCTCCATCCATTGTTTGTAAGGGTGACGGCCTTTCAGGTCGTTATCGGTTTCAGCGGAGTGATGAATTTTGCCACTGCGGGTGTCGATCACCATCAGCTCGCCCGGTCCGACGCGGCCTTTTTCGACCACTTCATCAGGCTGGTAATCCCAGATGCCAACTTCAGAGGCACAGGTGATCAGCTTGTCTTTGGTGATGACATAGCGCGCAGGGCGCAGCCCGTTACGGTCAAGGTTACAGGCGGCATAACGACCATCTGACATTACGATGCCGGCAGGACCGTCCCACGGCTCCATGTGCATGGAGTTAAAATCGAAGAACGCGCGCAGGTCGTCGTCCATGTCCGGGTTTTGTTGCCAGGCTGGCGGTACCAGCAAGCGCATGGCGCGCAGCAAATCCATCCCGCCTGCCAGAAACAGTTCGAGCATATTATCCAGCGAGCTGGAATCCGAACCGGTTTCATTCACGAAAGGTGAAGCATCTTGCAGATCAGGGATCAGCGGCGTTTTGAATTTATACGCACGGGCACGTGCCCACTGGCGGTTACCGGTGATGGTGTTGATTTCACCGTTGTGCGCCAGATAGCGGAAAGGCTGAGCCAGCTGCCAGCGCGGTACGGTGTTGGTCGAGAAACGCTGATGGAACAGGCAGATGGCCGATTCCAGGCGCAGGTCGGCCAGATCTAAATAGAAGCGTGGCAGATCCGCCGGCATACACAGGCCTTTATAGATCGTGACCACGTTGGAGAAACTGCAGACATAGAAGTCTTTATCCTGAATGCGTTTCTCAATGCGGCGGCGCGCCATATACAGGCGACGCTCCATGTCACGCGGACGCCAGCCGGCGGGCGCGTTGACAAAAATTTGTTCGATGCGGGGCAGGGAGGAAAGCGCGATTTCACCAAGTACGTCCGGATTAGTCGGAACGTCACGCCAGCCCACCACGGACAGCGTCTCGTTTTGCAACTCTTCTTCAACAATGCGGCGGCTTGCCTCCGCTTCTTTTTCATCTTTGCTGAGGAACAGCATGCCAACGGCATAGTTTTTCGCCAGACGCCAGCCACGTTCTTCGGCAATCATGCGGAAGAAGCGGTCAGGTTTCTGTAAATGAAGGCCACAGCCGTCGCCGGTCTTGCCGTCAGCAAGGATCGCACCACGGTGTTGCATACGGGCCAGTGCGTGGATCGCAGTACGCACGACCTTATGGCTAGGTTCGCCTTCTATATGGGCGATCAGGCCGAAACCACAGTTGTCCCTCTCTTGGGATTTATCGTACAACATTACGTGAACCTCCCCAGGCTCTGCGAGACTCTCACACCAATCGCGAGCGGGCTTATACACAGAGGTTTATCCGCAATTTCGCGCACTCTTGCGGTGCGTTGATTGCCCGGACATCTCCGTCAAAGTCCTCTCGTGATGGTTCTCACAAGTGGTGGTTGACTTGTTTTAATGAGGGAGTCTTCAATTACTGCATAAATATGACGAGTTGCTCACCCGTCGAGATTGCTTCCAGCGGACTCCCAACTTAGCGAGAAAGCACAGACAGGTCAAATGGCGATTTAAGTTATATTAAAAGTGATATAAAGCGATTTAACTTATTGAAATATATTTAATTTATGGTGTTTTTATTGGCGTATTTTCGATAGGGTCATGCCCGTAAAGTGTGAGCTGACTCACTATGGGGAAAGCGTAAGATCTCCGCACCATGCTGGCAGGGGCGTAATTACCAGTATTTTATACTGGAAAATGCTGTGCACATGCGGTTTGTCACTGTTTTTAACCTGACAGTAATAATGTGTTAGTGGCGGGTTTGTAATAAGAATTATTCATACTGCCAGGAGTGACTTTATTTGCAGTAATAATGAATAGTTATGCCTGTGCGAAATACGCCGGCAGGAAAGATATTCGGCGGATAAAAGGAAAAAATGTTAGCCGGACGGCAGTTGGCGATGTTTGCGGCCTGATAAAGCCGGCCGATATTAATAATATCACCGCAGATAATAGTCAATACTCTGCCCCGCTTACCTGCATTGCACCATGACAAGCCCCTGCAAGGTGCATCTCGCAAACTTCACGTTCAATTTATGCCCTGCCATCACGCCGGGGAGGTTTTGCGGTATGATTCAGAGGACTTCGTTTTAAGGGAAACGTTATGAAGCAAATCCGGGTTTTAGCGCAGTATTATGTCGATCTGATGGTCAAGCTGGGGCTGGTGAGATTTTCACTGTTGCTGGCATCTGCGCTGGTGGTGCTGGCAATGATTGTCCAGATGGCGGTCACTATGCTCCTGCGCGGGCAGGTTGAGAGTATCGACGTCGTTCGTTCCATCTTCTTTGGTTTGCTGATTACGCCCTGGGCGGTTTATTTCCTGTCGGTGGTGGTTGAACAGCTTGAAGAGTCACGTCAGCGTTTAGCGCGTCTGGTCGATAAACTGGAGGAAATGCGCCACCGAGACCTCGAACTGAATCAGCAACTCAAAGATAATATCACCCAGCTGAATCAGGAAATCGCCGACCGTGTGAAAGCGGAAGAAGCACGTCTGGCGGTGGTCGATAAGCTGAAACTTGAAATGCAGCACCGCGAACAGGCGCAAATCGAACTGAGTCAGCAATCTGCATTATTACGCTCTTTCCTCGATGCCTCGCCGGACCTGGTGTATTACCGTAACGAAGACAAAGAATTCTCCGGCTGTAACCGTGCGATGGAACTGCTGACCGGCAAAAGTGAGAAGCAATTGATCGGCCTGACGCCTAACGATGTTTACACGCCGGATATCGCCGAGAAAGTGGTTGAGACTGACGAGAAGGTTTTTCGTCACAATGTTTCCCTGACTTACGAACAATGGCTGGTCTATCCGGACGGACGTAAAGCCTGCTTTGAATTGCGCAAAGTGCCGTTTTATGACCGTATCGGCAAGCGGCACGGGCTGATGGGCTTCGGACGCGATATTACCGAGCGTAAGCGCTATCAGGACGCGTTAGAGAATGCCAGCCGTGAGAAGACCACCTTTATCTCAACGATCAGCCACGAGCTGCGTACACCGCTTAATGGCATCGTCGGGCTAAGCCGCATACTGCTCGATACTGAACTGGATAAAGAACAGCACAGCTACCTGAAAACTATCCATGTCAGCGCCATCACCCTCGGTAATATCTTCAACGATATTATCGAAATGGATAAGATCGAACGCCGCAAAGTGCAGCTTGATAACCAGCCGGTCGATTTTACCGAATTCCTGACTGATCTTGAAAATCTTTCCGGCCTGCTGGCTCAGCCGAAAGGGCTGAAATTTATCATGGAGCCTGATCTGCCGTTGCCGCGCAGTATTACGACGGACGGCACGCGTCTGCGCCAGATTTTATGGAACCTGATTGGCAACGCCGTCAAATTTACCCGCGAAGGTCAGATTGTACTGAGCGTGCATTATGAGCCGAACGATATGCTGCGCTTTGTTGTGCGCGATTCCGGTCTGGGGATCCCGCAGGATGAGCAGGACAAAATCTTCGCCATGTATTATCAGGTAAAAGATCGCAACGGCGGTAAACCGGCAACCGGTACGGGTATCGGACTGGCGGTGTCAAAACGTCTGGCGCAGGCGATGGGCGGCGATATCACCGTCAGCAGTGTGCCGGGGCAGGGTTCCTGCTTTACGCTGACTGTCCGCGCACCGATGCTGGATGCACCGGCTGATCTGGCCGGTGACGAAGAAGACATGCCGTTACCGGCGCTGCATGTGCTGCTGGTCGAAGATATCGAGCTGAACGTGATTGTGGCGCGTTCGGTGCTGGAGAAGTTAGGCAACAGCGTTGAAGTGGCGATGAACGGCCATGATGCGCTGGAGATGTTTGATCCCGACGAATTCGATCTGGTGCTGCTGGATATTCAGCTACCGGACATGACCGGACTGGATATCGCCCGTAAGCTGCGTACCGATTACGCCGGGCAATCTCTGCCGCCGCTGATTGCCCTGACAGCAAACGTGCTGAAAGACAAAAAAGAGTATCTTGATGCGGGAATGGATGATGTGCTGAGCAAGCCGCTGTCTGTTTCCGCACTGACCACGATGATTCAGCAGTTCTGGGATCATCAGCCTGACGTTTGCGTATTGGAAAAGGAGCCTGTAGTGATGAAAGACAGCGAATCGTTGCTTGATACCGCCATGCTCGAGCAGTACATCGACCTGGTCGGGGCGAAACTGATTTATCAGAGTGCGGATATGTTTGAAAAAATGATGCCGGGCTATCTGGCTGTGCTGGATTCCAACATGACCGCGCGCGATCAGAAAGGGATTGCCGAGGAAGGCCACAAAATCAAAGGGGCGGCCGGTTCCGTTGGCCTGAAACATTTACAGCAACTGGCACAACAGATCCAGACCCCGACGCTGCCTGCCTGGTGGGATAATGTTCAGGAATGGGTTGATGAGCTGAAGGCTGAATGGCGCAATGACATCAAAGTATTGCGTGACTGGACGTCAAACGCTGAAAAAAAATAACCCCAGCCGAGGCCGGGGTGCGCGAATACTGCGCCAACACCAGGGAAAGAGGTAACCCACGATAGTTTTTAGGGTTTGGTTTTCGCAGGTCTTGGAATTCAGTTTTAAAGTCTAATACATCCTGTAGCAATCAACATAACAAATATAAGCAAGGCTGTTACAACATTCATTAAAAACTGTGATGTAGATTAGTCTTTGTCTATACAAAACATCAAGCCTTTATCGCAGGATTTTTCACAGAATACAAATGAAGCCTGTTGATGTTGTATCGGCGACATGCAATTTTGCTTATGGAACTGAACACAAGCAGACTGTTTTACCGGCGGATTTGCGATATGCTCGTTTCTGAAACCGGTTCTATAAAATCTAAAATAATGTATAACCCTTTGTAATATCTGTTTTTATGTCGAATTTTAACGAGCTGACTTTTCGGAAGCCCCAAG
>NZ_JAFMOS010000548.1 GCF_019049755.1 Rahnella perminowiae | reverse complement strand
GGAGAGGCCGCAGGCCGTGTAACCCCGAGAGTAGGCAGTGCGAAGCACCTGGATTTGCGCCACTCTCTATTTCACCAGAATATGTCCGTCGTGCCTGCGACAGCGCGCAGTAAAAGAGCCCGGGGGGTCTTGGGGGGTGGCGGCGATAGGCCGCCCCCCAAGTCGGTGTGGGCCGACGCCCACGGTCTTGACCTTGACCTGGACATTGATTTTAAAATCGCCCCCTTTGCACCGATCCGTGCAAAAAAACCAAAACTTACATAATTCCCCATGTTTCAACATGCTTTTATAAAGTACCATTAACATCATGAACACCATCCCCAATACTCCTGTCTTTGACGGTCATAACGACCTGTTACTTCGCCTGTGGCTGCATGACGCAGCAGATCCTGCTGCTTTGTTTCTTGATGGCTCCCTTGAGGGTCATCTCGATCTCAGGCGCTGTCGTCTGGGGGGCTTTGCAGGCGGATTATTCGCTGTTTTTGTACCACCTGCTTCGTATGTACCACAACTGAAGCCCAATTCCCCTGCAGAAACCCATGATGCTTACACCATTACGCAAGCGCAGATTTCGCTGCTGGAACGCCTTGAAACACAGTCCGCCGGGCGGGCAAAAATCTGCCGGACGGTCGGTGAAATTGAAGCGTGTATTGCGCAGAATGTGCTGGCGATGGTGATGCATATCGAAGGGGCGGAAGCACTCGGGGATGATTTCTCGCGGCTGGAGCGCTGGTATGAAAAAGGGCTGCGCAGCATCGGCCCGTTGTGGAATTTACCCAACCAGTTTGGTACCGGTGTAAAGGGTGATTTCCCCGGTTCGCCTGACACCGGAGATGGCCTGACGCCCGCCGGGCTTGGATTATTGCGTGAGTGTAACCGGAAAAAAATTCTGTTTGATGTCTCGCATATGAATGAAAAAGCCTTCTGGCAGACGGCGACATTCAGTGATGCTCCGCTGGTCGCGACCCACTCAAATGTGCACGCGCTGTGTCCGCAACCGCGCAATCTGACCGATAAACAACTGGCCGCAATTGCAGAAAGCGATGGTTTCGTTGGTGTTAATTTCGGCACTGCTTTTTTGCGGGCCGATGGAAAACGTAACGGCGATACCCCGGTAACCGAAATTGTTAAACATCTTGATAACCTTCTTGATAAACTGGGGGAAGAAAATGTCGGTTTTGGTTCGGATTTCGACGGCATCAATGTGCCGGATGCTCTCGGTGATGTTGCCGGAATGCCTTTGCTGCTTCAGGCGATGTCTGATGCGGGATACGGCAACGAATTGATCGAAAAAATCGCGTACCGCAACTGGCTGAAATTATTAAAACAGACCTGGGGTGAATAGTTTTTCATCCGGGGTTTTGCGTTAATCCCTGTGGCTTACAGGGCAATATCGGTTTGCGTTCATCGCAACATTTTTATAGCCAAACCATCAATATTTGACAATAAGCCGATCACCTGCCGCAATTAAAGCAGCAGTGAACTTAACACTGTAATCACCAAGAGGACATTATTATGTGGACTAAACCTTCATTCGAAGACCTGCGTTTAGGCTTAGAAGTGACACTGTACATTTCTAACCGCTAAGCCTTTATGCCCACGGTTAACTGTGGGCATCTTCCTTCCCTTTCCCCTGGTTTTCATATGCAGATTATCGTACTTGGTTCCGCAGCTGGCGGCGGTTTCCCTCAGTGGAACTGCAATTGCAGCAATTGTCAGGGCGTGCGCAATGGCACCATGAAAACGTCCCCGCGCACGCAGTCTTCTATTGCCGTCAGCGATAATGGCACCGACTGGGTGCTGTGTAATGCCTCGCCGGACATCTGTCACCAGATTGCCGCTACGCCGGAACTGATAAAACACGACGTTTTACGCGGCACCGCTATCGGGTCAATCATCCTGACCGATAGCCAGATTGATCACTGCACCGGCCTGCTGAATTTGCGTGAAGGCTGCCCGCATCAGGTCTGGTGTACGCCGGAAGTCCACGAAGATCTGACCACCGGTTTCCCGATCTTTACCATGCTTTCTCACTGGAATGGTGGCCTGCAACACCACGCTATCGAGCCGGAGAACCGCTTCTCCGTTGCCGTGTGCCCGAACCTTACATTCACCGCCATTCCGCTGCTGAGCAATGCGCCACCGTATTCGAAATATCGCGGTAAGCCGCTGCCCGGTCACAATATCGCGCTGTTTATCGAAGACTCCCATACCGGCACCTCGCTGCTGTATGCACCGGGTCTGGGCGAGCCGGACGATGAACTGCTGAAATGGCTGAACAAAGCGGATTGCCTGCTGATTGACGGCACACTGTGGCAGGACAACGAGCTGGCAACCACCGGCGTAGGCCGAAATACCGGCAAAGACATGGGCCATCTGGCGCTTGCCGAAGAACAGGGGCTGATCGCCCTGCTGTCGTCACTTCCGGCAAAACGCAAAATTCTCATCCATATTAATAATACCAACCCGATCCTCAATGAATCCTCTGCCGAGCGGCAGGCGCTGACGCAACAAAACATCGAAGTCAGCCGGGACGGGATGCGCATCGAACTGTAGGGCAAAACGACCATGAGCATATCGACAACACAGACGTCACCGATGACGCCGCAGGAATTTGAACAGGCGCTGCGTGCCAAAGGCGCGTTTTATCACATCCATCATCCGTACCACATTGCGATGCATAACGGTCAGGCAACCCGCGAGCAAATTCAGGGCTGGGTGGCGAACCGTTTCTATTATCAGACCAGCATTCCGCTGAAAGACGCGGCGATCATGGCCAACTGTCCGGATGCGCAAACCCGCCGTAAATGGGTACAGCGTATTCTCGATCACGACGGACATGGCGGCAGTGAAGGCGGTATCGAAGCCTGGCTGCGTCTGGGCGAAGCGGTGGGGTTAGACCGCGATGTGCTGCTTTCAGAAGAAAGGGTGTTACCGGGGGTGCGTTTTGCGGTCGATGCCTACGTCAATTTTGCCCGCCGCGCCGTCTGGCAGGAAGCCGCGTGCAGCTCGCTGACGGAACTGTTCGCTCCGCAAATCCATCAGGCACGCCTCGACACCTGGCCGCAGCATTACACATGGATTGAGGAAGAAGGTTACGGTTATTTCCGCAGCCGCCTGAGCCAGGCTAACCGCGACGTCGAACACGGCCTGCAACTGGCGCTGGAGTATTGCGATACTGTCGAAAAACAACAGCGCATGCTGGAAATTCTGCAATTCAAACTCGATATTTTGTGGAGCATGCTCGATTCCATGAGCATGGCCTACGAACTGAACCGCCCGCCGTACCACAGCGTGACGCAACAGGCGGTCTGGCATAAAGGAAGACTCCTGTGATCACCATTACCGAACACTACACGCCGATGTTTCGTCGCGGCTACCGCATGCAGTTTGAGAAAACGCAGGACTGCCATGTGATTTTGTATCCGGAAGGGATGGCGAAACTCAACGATAGCGCGACCTTCATTTTACAACTCGTGGATGGCGAGCGGACGATCGCCAATATCATTGATGAGCTGAATACGCGTTTCCCGGATGCCGGCGGCGTGAATGACGACGTCAAAGACTTCTTCGCTCAGGCCCATGCACAAAAGTGGATTACGTTCCGTGAACCGGCTTAACCCTGCGGTCAAACCGCCGCTGTGGCTGCTGGCCGAACTGACCTACCGCTGCCCGCTGCAATGCCCGTATTGCTCGAATCCGCTCGACTTTGCTAAACAGGAAAAAGAGCTGACCACCGCGCAGTGGATCAAAGTGTTCGAAGAAGCGCGGGAAATGGGCGCGGTGCAAATTGGTTTCTCCGGCGGTGAACCGCTGGTGCGTAAAGATTTGCCGGAACTTATCCGTGCCGCGCGGGATCTCGGTTTTTATACCAACCTGATCACCTCCGGCATCGGGCTGAACGAAAAGAAAATCGATGCGTTTGCCGACGCCGGACTGGATCATATCCAGATCAGTTTTCAGGCCAGCGATGAGACGCTGAACGCCGCGCTGGCGGGTAACGCCAAAGCATTCCGGCAAAAACTCGACATGGCCAAAGCGGTAAAAGCCCACGGTTATCCGATGGTGCTGAACTTCGTGTTGCACCGTCATAACATCGATCAGATCGACAAGATCATTGATCTGAGCATTGAACTGGAAGCCGATGATGTCGAGCTGGCGACCTGTCAGTTTTATGGCTGGGCGCAGCTCAACCGCGAAGGTTTACTGCCTACCCGCGACCAGATCGCCCGCGCCGAAAATGTGGTGCACCAGTACCGCGAAAAAATGGCCGGCACCGGTAATCTGGCCAACCTGCTGTTTGTGACACCCGATTATTATGAAGAACGTCCGAAAGGCTGCATGGGCGGCTGGGGAGCGATATTCCTCAGTGTGACGCCGGAAGGCATGGCGCTGCCGTGCCACAGCGCGCGCCAGTTGCCGGTGGAATTCCCGTCGGTGCTGAATAATACCTTGCAGGAAATCTGGTACGACTCGTTCGGTTTTAACAAATACCGCGGCTTCGACTGGATGCCGGAACCCTGCCGTTCGTGTTCAGAAAAAGAGAAAGACTTCGGTGGCTGCCGCTGTCAGGCCTTTATGCTCACCGGCAATGCCGACAACGCCGATCCGGTGTGTTCAAAATCTGAACATCACGGCCAAATCCTCGCCGCACGAGAACAGGCCAATTGCACCAACATTCAAATCAATCAGTTGCAGTTCCGCAACCGCGCGAACTCTCAGTTGATTTTTAAAGGCTGAGGGTCTGATGCTGCCAGCCGCAGAGACCCTGACACTGAGCAACGGATTGCGGGTCAATATTCTCCATGACCCGCAGGCTTCACGTACCGCCGCGCTTATTCATCTCAATGCCGGAAGCCATCACGAACCGGAGGAATTTCCCGGGCTGGCGCATCTGTTTGAGCATGTAGTGTTTGCCGGAAGCCATCAGTTTCAGGGCGATGACCGGCTGATGATGTGGGCGCAGGCGCAGGGCGCACGACTCAACGCCACCACGCATGCCACCTCGACGGCATGGTTTTTTGATATGACACCGGCAAAGTTTGAAGACGGACTGGCGCGTCTGACGGACATGCTGGTGCAGCCTTTGCTGACCACGGATACCGTACAGCAGGAAGTGGCCGTGATCGACGCCGAATATCGCATGCTGACCGCTCATGCGGATTCCCTTTGTGATGCGGCGCTGAGCCTGGCTTTTGCCGCGCCGGCACAACTGCACGATTTTCACATCGGTCACCGTACCGCTTTCGGCGAGGATATTTCCGCTCTGCAACAGGCGCTGATACATTATCATCAGCGATTCTTCACCGCAGGGCAGCTCACGTTATGGTTACAAGGCCCGCAATCGGTCGCTGAACTCGCTGCACTGGCCGGGCGTTACGGCAATGCCTTTGCTGCCGGTAAAGGTTCCCCACCAGCCCATACTCAGCCACCGGCGCTGAGCCGGGAACGCTATCTTCAGTTGCGTCTGGAAAGTTCGCCACGCCTGCGTTTTTCATTCCCGGTGACGCTTTCTCCGGCGCTGACATTACTGCGCCAGTTGCTTACCGATGAAGCGCCGGGCAGTTTACTGGAACAACTGCGAACGCAGGCGCTGGCCGACAGCGTGCGGGTTTCGCTACCTTATACGGATACCACGCACGCCATCCTCAGCATTGAATTTTTGGTCTGCGATACCCCCCTGGCCTTGCGTGCCGGTGTCGAAACGTTGTTCTGCCACTGGCTGCAACAGGTTCGCGACTTAAGCACCGGACATTTGCAGCATTATGTAGCCCTCGCCCGTCGCGACTTCAGCCGTTTAACACCGCTGGAGCAACTGCGCGCCCGCACCCTGGATTTCCCGCCTGCGGCTCAAAACGGCTGGCAGAAATTGCTCAGCGAACTAAAGCCGGAAAATATGACACGGCTGTGGATTGCCCGGGATGTGCACGGACATAACGCGTCAGTTCAGGGTTTTACTTTACCGGTCAGTTTCTCTGCCTGGCAGTCGAAAAGTGACAGCGTCACTGAATCACACTTTATGTTTTACCTCCCTCACGCAGAAGAAGCGCATACAGCGGATGAAAGCATACAGACAACCGGCGCTCCGCTGACCTTACTGCAGGCCTGCATCGCCCGTGCCAGCCTGCGGGCACTGTGTGCATTGTCCGCCCATCAGGGGAATTCGCTGATATTCAGCTACGAACAGGGAAACGGATTATTACAGCTTAGCGGATGTCAGGCATGGACGGCGCGCACGCTCGCGGCCGCACTGAGACTGCTGCGCGCGCCTTCTCCCGCCGCGCTGGCACAAGGCAGGCGACTGTTTGAGCAGGAACAGCGTCAGCTGAGATCGGACATCGCGATACGCACCCTGCTGGCAACATTGCCGGAAGTGGTCAGTGAATCATCCGGGGAAGTACATGAATTGCGGGTTGCGGGTGATGATGCCGCCGTGCTGGTATTCTGCCCGCTGGCGGAAAACACCGCTGAATGTCTGGCCGCCACGCAGATTTTGGCGTATTTGCTTGAGCCAAAGTTCTTCCGGCAATTGCGCGTCGAGAAAAATATCGGCTATGTGGTGAGCTGCCGTTTCCATCAGACGGCGCGTCAGTCCGGAATTTTGTTTGCATTACAATCGCCGTCGTATGACACAGAAACGCTGCTGGGGTTTATCGATACTTTTATCGCGGAGATCCCGTCCGTCATTGATGGCATCACCCCACAGACACTGGAAGAAAAGCGCTGCACGCTGCGGGAATCGCTGAGCGTGAGGCCAGCTGACAGGCTGGAAGCGGCGAGGCAACAGTGGCTGAGGGAGTTTGCCTGTGCGCCGGAAATCAATGAAGCGTCTGTTGCGGCGATTACAACAGAACAACTGCTCGCCTGTGTACGAGCACCGGACAACTCCCTTCCCTGCACAGGGGAGGGTTTGAGTGGGGTATTACAGAAAAATCAAGAAGTTGATGTCGGCTTTGGCCATCGCTTCGTCCTTAAAACCCCCTCTCCGCCTCCCCCTTCGCAGGGTGAGGAGTAAAAAGTTTTCTTCAGCTACACTGTACGCAGATAAGATGTTAAGGATAAACATGCAAACTCCTCCCGCTCTCCAGCCGGACCACGCATTCGACACCCTGCTGGATCACTATAAAAAAGCGTCATTGCGTACCAGCGGCATCTGGTTACTGCTCGCTAATCTGAGCTTTGTGCTTTTTCTGTTTGGCCGGCACCAGTTCCGGGTATTGCTGGATCCGCACGCCGATGTGGCGGTTTCCGGTCCGGTGCTGGATAAGCTGGCACTGATTTTTCTGGTTTTTATCATCCTTCTTTTACCCGTATTGCGCTTCATACGCTCACGTACGCCCGCGATGGTACTGGCGTTTCTGGTCGGTTTGTACTGGGCCGTCGTGTTCCATTTCATGCTGACCAGTGATACGCAGCAACAACTGGTCTTCCCGCTTTTCTGCATGCTGATTTTTACGGCGCTGATTGCGTTGTACCCGACCATGCCGATCCTTTACAGCTTCACATTGCCGCTGTGGTTTTCATTATTTTTTCATCTGATACTGCTGAAAGCGGATATTCCGGTTCTGGAAATCGTCGCGATGATTGTCGCCAGCGCCCTGTTTGAGACAGCGCGTATTATGCTGAGCCGCTGGTTTGTGCTTTCCGTGCGGCGGGAATGCGACAACCAGTTGCTGGTCAGTAAGCTGGATAACCTGGCACATTACGATCCGCTGACAGGTGTAGCGAACCGCCGCCAGCTCGATAAACAACTTCAACAACTGATTGCGCAAACGGAACGTCAGGGCGGTATTTTTTCCCTGATCATGATTGACGTGGATTATTTCAAAAAATACAACGACCATTATGGTCACCAGGCCGGAGACAACTGCCTCGTGGACATTGCGAAGTGTTTCAGGCAGGTGGTCAGGCAACCGGCCGATCTGGTGGCCCGTTATGGCGGTGAGGAGTTTGTGATCCTGCTGCACAGCGCCGCTGCAACAGATGCAGAAGTGGTCGCACAACGCATCAGGCAAAGTGTGGCGCAGGCGGCCATCCCCCACGCCTTATCGCAGGTGGCAGACACGGTGACAGTCAGTCAGGGCATTATGCAATGGTCGCCGGGCATGACTTCGCTGGAATTACTCCAACGGGCCGACGGCGCACTGTATGACGCCAAGCATGCAGGACGAAACGGCTATTGCGTGGGACAGTGAAGCAGGGCGTGGCTTCGAACGGAAGTTACGCCCTTTGCATTTTATAAGCTCGCGCGGTGAACCTGATTCCGTCCGTAGACCAGGGAGTCCCCGCTGATGTCAGCAATGGATTTCGCACCGGTCAGTATCATTGCGACCCGCATTTCTTTTTCGATAAGATTCAGCAGATTAATCACCCCCGCCTCGCCCGCTGCGGCCAGTGCATACACAAATGCCCTGCCCAACAGCACACTGTCGGCACCGAGGGCGATCATACGCACCACATCCAGCCCGGTACGGATGCCGGAATCCGCGAGAATAGTGATATCGCCTTTCACCGCATCCGCAATAGCAGGCAGCGCGTGAGCGGTGGACAGCACCCCGTCGAGCTGCCGGCCGCCGTGGTTGGAGACCACAATGCCATCGGCACCAAATTTTACGGCGTCTTTGGCATCTTCCGGATCCAGAATGCCTTTAATAATCATCGGACCTTTCCAGAACTCACGGATCCATTCCAGGTCTTTCCAGGAAATCGACGGGTCGAAGTTCGCCGCCAGCCAGCCGATGTAATCCTCCAGTGTGGTCGGTTTACCGCGATAGGCCGAAACATTACCAAGATCATGCGGTTTGCCATTCAGGCCGACATCCCATGCCCATTGCGGATGCATCACGGCCTGAAACATCCGGCGTGCGACGGCATTCGGGCCACTCATACCGGAATGCGCATCGCGATAACGTGCGCCGGGCGTCGGCATATCCACGGTAAACACTAATGTTTTGACGCCCGCGGCCTGCGCACGTTCGAGCGCATTGCGCATGAAACCACGATCTTTGAGTACGTAAAGCTGGAACCACATCGGACGGTCGATGGCCGGTGCCACCTCTTCAATCGGACAGACAGAGACGGTCGACAACGTGAAAGGAATACCTTTTTTCGCTGCCGCACGGGCCGCCTGAACTTCGCCGCGTCGCGCGTACATGCCGGTCAGACCCACCGGTGCCAGCACGACGGGCATCGCCAGCTTTTCGCCAAACAGTTGGGTCTCCAGGCTGAGATCAGACATGTTTTTGAGGATGCGCTGGCGCAGGGCGATATCGGCCAGATCGGCGGTATTACGTCTGAGCGTATGCTCGTTGTAAGCACCACCGTCGATGTAATGAAACAGAAATGGCGGCAGTTTACTTTTTGCCGCAGCGCGGTAGTCCGTTGATGCAGAAATAATCATTGTTTCTCTCGTTATTTTGCGCTCTTTTTAATGGCGCTGTAGGGGTGTCAGAAGTGTAGTTTATAAACCCCGTCTGAGAGGAAAACAATGACAATGAAAACCGGAACTATTTCACGATACACATCGGCTTACCGGTTACCGGTTCCGGATAGATTTGCGCATCAATGTCAAACACCTGTGCCAGCAATGCAGGCGTCATCACCTCCTCCGGCGTGCCCTGCGCGATGATATTCCCCTCGGCCATCATCACCAGATAATCACAATAACGGCTGGCCTGATTCAGGTCATGCAGCACCGCCACCAGCGTTTTCCCCTGCTGATTCTGACTGCGCAACAGGCTCATCAGCTCCACCTGATGACTGATATCGAGGTAAGTGGTCGGCTCGTCGAGCAGCACCAGCGGTGTATCCTGTGCCAGTACCATCGCCAGAAACACCCGCTGACGCTGTCCGCCGGAGAGTTCACTGACGCGTTTCTCTGCCAGTGCTGTGATATTGGTTTCCTGCATCGCCCGTTCGACGATGGCCTTATCCTGCTGCCCCAGCCTGCCCCACAGGTTCAGCCACGGGCTGCGGCCATAGCCCACCAGTTCACGCACGCTGATACCTTCCGGCGCAATATGCTGCTGCGGCAGTAACGCCAGTTTGCGGGCGAGCCGGCGGCCATGAAGCGCAGATAAATCCTCATCGCCGAGACGCAACGTGCCGCAGGCAGGTGTCAGCAAACGTGCAAAGCATTTCAGCAGCGTGGATTTTCCGCAGCCGTTCGGGCCGATCAGCGCGGTAATTTTCCCGGCGGGTAGCGTCAGCGACAGGCCATTAAGGACATTTTTATTGCCGTATCCGGCAGTCAGATTTTCTGCACTGAGTTGCATAATCAGCGGGTTCTCATTAATAACCAGAAGAAATACGGCGCACCAATCACCGCCGTTAATACGCCCGCAGGCAGTTCCAGCGGCGGGTTCAGCGTTCGCGCCAGCACATCTGCCAGTAGCAGAATCAGCGCCCCGACCAGTAATGACGCCGGGATCAGCGCACGGTGGCGGCCACCGGCCAGTTTGCGGGTCAGGTGTGGTGCCACTAAACCGATAAAACCAACCGGTCCGCAGGCCGCAACGCTTACCGCCGCCAGCGCCACGGCCAGCAACAACACCAGCCGCTGCACACGGGATACGCGAATACCCAGCGTCGAGGCGCTGTCATCACCGAGCGCCATCACATCCAGGTCACGGCAAAACCACAAACTCAGCGGCAGCAGGATCAGCAACCAAGGCGCGACTATCTCAACAAAATTCCAGCCGCGCCCCCACAGGCTGCCGGTCAGCCACATCAGGGCGTTGTTGATTTCCATCGGGTGTGACAGCATCAGGTAGTCAGTCAGGCTGGCGTAAAAGGCAGTCAGTGCAACCCCCGTCAGCGCCAGACGTAACGGTGCGGAACGCCCGGCCATCAGGCGCAGCAACACAAAAGCGGCGATACCGCCGGTAAACGCCAGCGGCGGCAGCCATAACACCGGCAGCGCAGGTAATAGCATCAGCGCCCCTGCTGAGACTAATCCGGCAGCATGATTAACCCCCAGAATGTCCGGCGAGGCCAGCGGATTGCGGATAATCCCCTGCACCAGCACGCCGGAAAGCGCCAGCGCCGCACCGACCAGCATCGCCAGCAAGGTGCGCGGCAGCCGGTATTCAAACAGCGCAAAATGATTGCTGTCAGCGGGCGACATTGCCAGACGCATTTGCTCAAATGTCAGCGTGTGAGTTCCGTAACGCAGGGAAATCACAAAAGTCAGCAACAACAACACGCTGAGCGTGAGGAAAAGAGTGACCTGCCGGGTCATGTGCGCGTCCTCACCAGCCAGACAAAGAACGGTGCGCCGATCAGCGCCAGCACCACGCCCGCCGGTAATTCGCCCGGCCACGCCAGAAAACGCGCCAGTAAATCGGCCAGCAGCATCAGTGTGGCACCGAAAATCATGCTGAGCGGCAACATACGGCGCAAATCATAGCCAATCCAGTAACGGGAAATATGCGGTACCAGCAGACCGATAAACGCCAGCGGTCCGGCGACACTGACGCAGGCGCCGACCAGCAGCAACACCAGCAGATTAATGGTCAGACGCAGGCGCGGCAGGTTGACGCCCAGTGTCTGCGCACTGTCATCGCTGACCTGTAACAGGTTCAGGCGACCGGCAAGCAGCATCACCCATGGCGCGATGATCGCGGTGAACGGAAACAGGTGCCAGAATTCCGGCCAGCGGGCATGCGCCACGCCACCGGCCAGCCAGCTCAGAATGCCGTAGGCGTGGTCTTCGGAGAGGATCAGCGTGGCTTTCGCCAGTGCGGCGCACAGCGCAGAAACCGCCACGCCAGCGAGGATCAACCGGCTGCGATCACCAGCCTGCTGCCAGCCGCCGCCCGTCAGCATTACCGCGCCCCAACTGATACCGCCGCCCAGCGCGGCCACCAGCGCGATGCTGAAGCCGGAGAAAAGTTGCGGGCTGAAGGCGCTGACCCATACCATCGCCAGCGACGCTCCGGCGTTGATACCAAACAGTGAAGGCGATGCCAGCGGATTGCGGGTGAGGGTTTGCAGCAAACTGCCCGCCAGCGCCAGGCTGGCACCCAGCAGCATCGCCACCAGGCTGCGCGGCAGGCGCAGATTCAGTACAAGCGCCTGCGCCAGAGAATCCGGTGGTCCGGGCAGTAAGGCGCGCAAAGCGTCAAAAGCCCCCACCGGCACCGCTGAACGGCAAAAAAGCGTTAGCCAGAAGCTGACGCCTAATATGAGCAAAGGCAGCGTCCAGCGCCACCCGGCAAATACATGTTTTACTGCCTTCATGGTGCGGTTTTCAGCACCTGATGATGCAGGATCCGCACCGTGTCGCCGGCGATCTGTTCGGCGGCAAATACCCCGCGCATCCGTGCCCAGACGTTACTGTCCACCGACGCCACCTGTTTTTGCTGTGCGGCTTTCATCATTTGCCACAGCGGATCCTGCTGCCACCGGCGCACGATGCTTTCCTGACGATAGTGCGCGACGATCAGCCAGTCAGGATTGATCGCCAGCAACTGCTCGAAGCTGATATTGGCCAGCGCCTGCTGATTAACCGGCTCCGGCACAATCAGGCCGAGTGAGGTCAGCACACTGCCGGTGTAAGAACCACGCGTATGCAGGTTGAACTGCTGCTCGCGCGAAGTGCCGAAAACGACCTGCGTGCCTTTTGGCAACTGTGCGGCAAATGCCTGCATCCGCTGATGATGTTCATTCAGCCGTTGTTGCATCAGCACATCTTTACCCAGCACCTTGCCGATGATCGCCGCCGATTCCAGATTCTCACTGTAGGTTTCGTTGCGGGATTTCAGCAACAGCGTCGGCGCTATGCCTTTCAGTGCGGTGTAAATTCCGCTGTGACGGCTGCTGTCAGCGATGATTAAATCCGGTTTCAGCGCGGCAATCGCCTCAAGGCTCGGCTGCGAACGCGTGCCGACCGACTGCCAGGCACTGATGCGCTGACGCACCTGCGGCAAAATACGATCCGCATCGTTATCGTCTGCCACGCCCACCGGGCTGACATCCACCAGCGCCAGCGCATCCACAAAGGACAGTTCCAGCACCACCACATGTTTTGGCGTGGTATCAATCGTAAAACTGCCCTGCTGATCCGTTACCGTCACGGCCTGCGCGGCAGGCAGTAAAAAACATAAGCTGGCAAAAAGCGCAAAGCGGGAGAAAAAAGACATAAAACCTCTGTGCGTTATCAGTCATTAAATATTGCCGAAACCCGGCGGGTCTCAGAACTTCAGGGAGCCTTGCATATACAACGTCCGCGGCTGCCCTGCGTAGATGCCTTTGTTGTTATCGTCATAGGCGCGGGTGAAATATTCGTGGTCGAAGATGTTTTTCACGCCGAAGGCCAGATTCAGGTTTGCCATGTCTGCACCGAACTGATAACCGGCACGTGCGCCCCACACCATAAAGCCGGGAATGCGGCCGGTGCTGCCGTCAGCACTTTCTTTAACGGTATTAGCATTATCGGCAAACTGGCCGGACTGGTATTCGCTGTTGACGTTAAAGAACCAGTTACCCGGAGTGTAATCCAGCCCCAGCGTGCCTTTGTTTTTCGGCGAGAACGGCACCTGATTGCCGTGCGTATCGCCCTCTTCGCGGATCACCGCGTTGACATAGGCGTAACTGGCGTAGGCAGAGACGTTTTCCAGTTTCGGCGACAGATCGGACAGGTCGTAACGGATCTGGCTTTCCAGCCCGGTATGACGGGTTTTACCGCGTGCGGTTACGCTGTCGGTGGTCTGGCTGGAATCGTACTGATTGTTAAAGTTGATCAGGAACAGACCGACTTCCGCTTTTACAATGTTGTTATCAAAGCGCGTACCCAGTTCCCAGGTGCGGGCTTTTTCCGGCTCAACGCTGCCGCTGTCCACCGCTTTGCCAATCTGGCTGTACTGCACGGTGCCGAAAGAACCTTCAGTGTTGCCGTAAATATTCCAGGCGTCATTCAGGTGATACACCACATTCAGCGCAGGCAGCGGCGCGTTGTAGCTGATTTCCTGCTTCGTGCCTTTGATATAGTTATTCTGGTACGACTGGATATGCTCGTAGCGCATACCCGGCGTGATGGTCCAGTCGCCGACGTCGATACGGTCATCGATATAAAACGCGTTGGCCTGCGTGCCGGACTGGGTATCACGGTCATACGGGCTGTTTCCGGTCGGCAGTACGCCGGATTTGGCCGGGCTGTAGTAGCGCAGTTCGTGGGTGGATTCGCTGACGTAGCGGTAACCGACACCCACTTCATGCGCGGTCTGGCCCAGGTTGAAGCTCTGGCTGTAACGCGGTTCGATACCACGCACCCAATACTGGCGCGGCGAAAGCGTCAGATTCTTGCCCTGATCGAGATAGCCGCTACGCAGCGTGTAGGTGTAGAAGCTCTGAATGTTGAATTTATGCTGTTGATCCGGCTGATACTGATAACCAAAACTCGCCAGCTGACGACGCCCCCAGAATTCATCGTACGGACGCGTGGACTGAAAACGGTTGGCATTGTAATCAGCGCGGGACAAACCGCCCGGCATTTCCGCGCGGCCTTCGTAATATTGCAGCAGGCTATTAAACGTGTGGATTTCATTTGGCGCGTAACGGGTTTTCAGCATCACATCGTCGATTTTCGTCGCGCTGTGTTCACGCCAGTCGCTGCCGCGGGTGCCGGAATATAACAATGCCCCGCCGAGGCCATTGTCGGCCGTGCCGCCAATCATCAGATTGCCGGTGCCTTTCGGGTGATTCTGGCTGGAAGTCGGGCTGTAAGTGCCTTGCGTTCCGGCTTCGATACCAAAATCTTTCGGTATGGCGCGGGTGACAAAGTTCACCACGCCGCCGACGCTTTGCGGCCCGTAACGCACCGCACCGCCGCCGCGTACCACATCCACCGCGTCCATGTTACCGGGTGAAACCGGCGCAAGGGAAAGTTGCGGCTGGCCGTAAGGCGCGAACGGCACCGGAATGCCGTCCATCAGCACGGTTGTTCGGCTGGCAAGGCGCGGGTTCAGGCCACGGATACCGAAATTCATCGCCATATCGTGACTGCCGGTGCCGTTATTTTCCGGCGCATTCACACCCGGAATGCGGTTCATCACTTCACGCACCGTCGTCGCGCCGGTTTTCACAAACTCCTCACGTCGGATGACATCACGCGCCCCGCCATGCTCAAAAACGTCATTTTCACGCGCATCCGCCAGCCAGTCACCGAGCACGGTCAGGGATTCCGCCGCCTGCACCGGTACTGCGGTAGCCGTCAGTGTAAAAGCGTTATTTCCCAGTGACCTGGCTTCCAGTCCGCTGTCTGCCAGCAGCGCCGTCAGGCCATCACCCAGGGTGTAACTTCCCTGCAACCCGTTGCTGTGCTTGCCGCGTGTCAGCGATGAATCCACCGACAGTGTGATACCCGCCGTGGCCGCAAACTGATTCAGAGCAGTATCGAGGTTACCCGCAGCAATCTGATAAGACGCAGACTGCACCGCAGCCGCAGCGGGAAGCGCAGACATCAGCGCAGCAGGAATGATCGCGCAGTGAACAGCGATCGCCAGTGGTGTTGTTTTGCCAAAAGAACGAACAACGCGTGAGCGTGAAATGGACATACCGTCTCCAGATTTTATGTTTTTTACTGTGTGTTTTTGAGCGTGTTACTCAGGAGTCGGATGAGAATGCAAAAGGGATAATCGCGAATGCGATTATTTATCATTTTTATTTGCAGAGAAATTTTTAACCGGCATTACGCAGGCACCACGTTCACCCAATAGCGGGTCATTGTCTGAATTTTTACGGGTAATGTACGCGAGAGAATATTCAGCACGCTGTCGGTGTCGTTCAGCGGGAAGGTGCCGCTGATGCGCAGATCCGCGACGGCCGGATCACAGCTCAGGTGTCCGTGACGGTAACGGGCGAGTTCGTCCACCACCTCAGCCAGTCGCCGGTCGCTGACGCTCAGCACGCCTTTGTTCCAGCTTCCCGCACCACTTTCGATCGCCGTGACCTCGCCAAATGCCGTGCCGGTAAAGCGCACGGAGTGGCCTTCGCTGACCTGCAAACGTGGCACAGGATGCCCCGGCAGCGTAACTTCTACTGCGTGTTTCAGCACGGTCAGACGGGTCGCATCATCATACTGGCGGACGATAAAGTCCGTGCCGAGCGCACGCAACATGCCCTGATGCGTTTGCACCAGAAAAGGCCGTGCAACAGGCTGCGGATCGCGCGCCGTGGTAATACGGATTTCGCCCTGATGCAGGCGGATCAACCGCTGCTGCGGCGTAAAACGGATATCGGCGGCACTGGCGGTATTGAGTGAAAGCTGCGAACCGTCATCCAGACGCAGCGTTTTGATTTCGCCGGTGGACGTGCGCGTATCTGCCAGCAGCCCCTGTCCGGCGGGCGTCTGCCATGCTTTCCAGGTCCCCCCCAGGCCGAGCAAGACCAGCAGCCCTTTCAGCACACGGCGTCGGGTGATGTCCGATTGCCGGTGCGCATGACTGAGCGTCTGATAACTGAATTTACCGGGCATGCTGTGCATCTGGCCCTGTAAGGATTCCACCCGCTGCCACGCCCAGCGATGATCTTCATGCTGCGCCAGCCAGACCTGCCATTTCTGATTTTGCTGCGGCGTAACGTCGCCGGAACATAAGGTGGCGAACCACCGGGCGGCCATTTTCAACGCGAGTCGCTGATGATCAGAAAGGGAGGAATTCATCACGTTCAGCCATGTTCCAGGCTGAACAACAGACAATGCTCAGTGGCCTTTGCCATGTACTTTTTAACCGAGCTGACCGAAACGTTGAGGCGTTCAGCGATCACCGGATACGTCAGTCCTTCAAGCTGGGAAAGCAGAAAAGCCTGACGCACTTTTTCGCCCAACCCGTCAAGCATCGTGTCAATTTGCTGCAATGTTTCAAGCAGACACTGCCGCTGTTCCGGCGACGGCATATGCTCTTCCGGCATCAATGCCAGCATGTCGAGATAAGCACGTTCCAGCGCGTTGCGACGGAAAAAATCTACCATTACACGGCGGGCAATGGTGCAAAGAAAGGATTTGGGTTCGCGAATTTCCTGCGCGCTGTCGCCGGTCAGGACGCGCATAAAGGTATCCTGCGCCAGATCATCGGCGTCATTTGCCGACCCCAGTTTGAACCGGAGCCAGTTTTTCAGCCAGCGGTGGTGCGAGCTGTACAGCGCTTCAAAGGCGCGGGCGGGCGATACGGCAGTGTTGGTGGACATAGAAAGTTACATAACCAGACCAGAAATTCACCATTGAATGATAATTGATAATAGTTATCATTACAATCTGGAGCGCATGCTTTTCACTGCTTTGGCTGGTAGCGGCTACGCAACAATCATTCGCGCCGGCGCGATCTGCTTCTGCTTCTGCTTCTGCTTCTGCTTCTGCTTCTGCTTCTGCTTCTGCTTCTGCTTATAGCCAGTATTTTAA
>NZ_JAFMOS010000549.1 GCF_019049755.1 Rahnella perminowiae | reverse complement strand
TTAAGGGCAAAAACAATCTGCTCTTCGGTGAATCGTGACTTTTTCATCGGCACCACCTCCGTTCAGGGGAGTGTTTATCATGCCGGAATTCTGTTTCTGAATGGAGCAGGATTTTGGGTCAGGGTCAAATAAACAGTCTGAATCCGAGCATGGATTCAAGAGAACGAATGCGTTGGCTAACGGCCCCTTGCGTCAGATTGAGAGTAGTCGCCGCCTTAGTAAAGCTCATATGCAGTGCTGCCGTTTCAAACGTATGCAATAGTGCCAGTATGTTCTGTTGAGCGAGCATTCATCATTTTCCTTCTTAATTTTCTCTTATGCATTATTTACAGTAATGCATACCCCGGAATTGATCGTTTGTCCACTAAGCCCCTTGTCCTCTTTAATTGGCCCAACAGACGTCCTGACAACAACGATGAGGGGAATATCTAATGAAGGGTCTTAAGTTAGTGGTTATTGGAGCGGGTTCAAGCTACACACCTGAACTGATGGAAGGCATTATCAAGCGTCAAAATGAATTTCCGATCCGCGAGTTATGGCTGGTTGATATTGAGGATGGCCGTGAAAAAATGGCGATTATCGCGGGCCTCACCCGACGGATGCTGGAAAAAAATGGGCTGGATATACCGGTTTATGAAACCCTTGACCGCACAGAAGCACTGCTCGGTGCCGATTTTGTTTGTTCTCAGTTCAGGGCCGGCTGCCTGGACGCACGGATCAGCGACGAAAGGATATCGCTGAAATACGACATGATCGGTCAGGAGACCAATGGTCTGGGTGGATTTGCCAATGCATGCCGCACTATCCCGATTGCATTGGCTATAGCGAAAGAAATGGAACAACTGTGCCCGGATGCCTGGTTGCTGAACTTCACCAACCCGTCGGGAATGGTCACTGAAGCGATACTGAAACACAGCACAGTCAAAACCGTAGGGCTGTGCAACGTGCCTGTTATTATGCAAAAGGGTATTGCCAGTGCTTTAGGTGTCAGCGATATCAATGAATTTATCATGCAGGTCGCGGGACTTAATCACTTCATTTTTGCGCGCCATATTTATCATGAGGGTAAGGATAAGCTTCCTCAGGTCATTGAGCTGATTTCAGAGGGGAATGATCCGTTGGTGCCTAAAAATATTCCTCCTTTCAAATGGCCGGATCGGTTGTTGGCGAATATGGGAATGATACCTTGCCCCTACCTGCGTTATTACTACATGAGCGACGACATGTACCGTCAGGAGCTTGGCGAAGCACAAGGGGAAGGGACTCGTGGTGAGATCGTAAAGGAGCTCGAAAGAGAACTATTCGAAATTTATCGAAACCCGGAACTCGCCGAGAAACCGAAAGCGCTGGAAGGTCGGGGAGGGCAGTACTATTCGGATGCGGCATGTGAATTGATGAGCGCAATATATAACGACAAACGCATCATCATGCATGTCAATACGCGAAACGATGGTGCGATTGCGGGCCTGCCGGATGACTGTGCGGTTGAGGTCAGTTCAATGATCACCCGTTCTGGACCGATACCACTGAATGTCGAACCTTTCCCGGAAGATGTACTTCGTCTGATTCAACTGATGAAAAGCTTTGAGCAATTGACCATTGAGGCAGCCATCAGTGGTAATCGGTATACGGCATGGCGCGCTTTGGTTATTAATCCCTTGGTCAAAAGCGGCCAACTGCTTGAAAATGCATTGGATGAAGTGATCGAATATAACAAAGCGTTGATGCCGGCCTTCCAACGCTAAGCAGACTGGTCGGTTATTTTATAACAAAGCGGTTATCACTCTGAGCGAGGGGTAACCGCTTGCCGATGAGGCATCAGACCGCTAAGAGACTTTTTTAAACATAGATAAAATGGCATTACTGCCCTTTTTTCAGCTCTGACAATGCTTGCTGATAAAACCCTGCCGATTTAACACCCGGTATACGCTGGACCAACTGCCCATCCTTGAACATCAGTACGGACGGCAGTCCCCAAATTTCATATTTGGTGGTCAGTACCGGTGCCAGATCCACATTCACTTTGCCGACTTTGACGTCGCTTTCAATCTGCTCGGCAAAATGGTTAAAAATGTCTTCGCTCATCTGGCAAGGTGGGCACCAGGGGGCAGAGAAGCGCACCACCGCAACCCCTTCATGCCTCTCGATTTCTCTAAAATTATCTTCATTGTAAAGGGGTAATTCACGCATCATTCACTCCTGCAGGATGTAACTTGATAGTAATTCTACCTACTAGTTGGTTTGTTTAATTAACATAAAAAGCTATCATCGATAGAAAGGTGCTTAAGCGAAGATAATGCCATGTTTTATCAATGGATAAGCGTCATCTTATGTGGACGGCGTGCTGAGGATTATGATATTTCACTCCATCTGAATGAGAAAACTGACGTATTGTAAAATCGGGATTACTTTATAAAAAAGCAAGCCCATCCATAAAGTGTCGGCCTACAGGGCAGGCCTATTCCTTTTCGTAAGGCGATGATGGAAAGAACATTATCCAGTCGTATTAATGTGGGGAGTACAGCGCATGTGCTGCATACGCAGCCCCTGATGATGCGCCATATCACTATAGATGAACCCACAATCATCCTGGTCCGCCATGGCAGGAAAATAATCCGCTGGGCGCAAGAGGAGATAACGCTGGAAGCGGGGGACGCGGTGGTCATCGGGGAGGGGCACTCTTTTGATATCATCAATACACCATCACCTTTAACGGGTACGTACGAAGCATCATGGCTGAGTTTTTGTGCTGATTTCGTCCAAAACTACTGCTTCATGCATGCCCCACGTATGAGCATGAACGAAGCAAATAAAATGGCAGAGCCAGGCAACAGTTTTCGCCAGGCCTTTTATCACACTGCGGAGGCCATTACAGATACTGAAAACATCCCTGAAAGTATCGTGGCCAGGCGTATGGAAGAGATGCTGAGTTGGCTGGATGAATACCGAATTTTCTTCGCGCTGAAACAACATACCGGACTGGCGATAAAAATCCGCAAACTCGTTGCAGCAGACATATCACAAGACTGGAATACTGCGCAGGTGGCGGCTGAATTGGGTATGTCGGCCACCACCCTGAGACGCCATCTGCATGCCGAAAATACGTCATTCACCCATCTGGTGACTGACATTCGCATGTGCCGCGCCCTGACACTTTTGCAGGTGACCGATCTTTCAGTCACCCGCATATCCCTGGAGGTCGGCTATGAAAATCCGTCTAAGTTCGCCGCCAGATTTCGAACTCGCTTCGGATTCAGCCCCAGCCTGGTCCGGGTTTCCGGCCAGGCTATCGGCAACCTGGCTGCGGTTAGCGGCCCTGCGTAATCTGAAGATGCGCTTCGCCCAGTGAGTTCGCTTTTGCCATAAAGCCGACCAGGGCGGGCGTCGAGTCCGCCGTTATTCCCGGCAGTTTGTCGACACGAAGTGCCGTCAGCGTGATCTCATAACGGTGCGTTTCGCCCTTCGGCGGGCAAGGGCCGCCATAACCCGGGATACCGAAATCAGTCCGGGTCTGAAGAGCCCCTTGCGGGAGATTTTTGTTATCCGCCGTTATCCCGGCCGGTAACGAGTGAAGAGATGAGGGAATATTCACCACCTGCCAGTGGATCCAACCGAGGCCTGTCGGCGCATCCCTATCATAAATTTTGAGAGCGAAGCTTTGAGTTCCTGCCGGCGCGCCACTCCAGTTAAAAGAGGGGGCAAGGTTTCCACCGCTGCACCCAAATCCATAAGGTGAACTCAGGGTCTGAGCTGCGGGGAAACGGTTTTTTTCAAGCTCATGACTTGTCAGCGTAAAACTGGCTGAAAAAGCGACCTGGCTCGACAACGCCAGGCATAATGTACTGATAACAGTAAGGTGAAGTTTGGACATTTACTCTTCTCCATCGGGGTGATTAATATCCCAATGATAAGGGGAGAGAAAGACTCCTCGCCGCCCTGAACCGGCCAGTCTTAGCTCCATAACGCCCAATAATGATATTTGTAATTCCCTGATTTCACAGGATGACGACCATCTCACCGATGGGAGCTCACCTTACACAGCATTCCCTGTGCCTGTCTCCGGTGACAAAAGGACAGCATGATTTGTTCTTTTACCTATTGACCAATCAACTAGTAGGTAGGTATAGTGCAGCCATACGCTTAACCGGCATCAGGAAGCGATCGTCAGCTCCCCGGCCCGCTAAGTATTAACTCCGGCCCCAGCGGGGCTTTTCTCACTTTCGCCTTGCGAGGTATACGATGAGTAAGTTGTTCACCCCCTACAATCTGTCAGGCATGCAGTTAAAAAACCGCGTGGTCATGGCCCCGATGACCCGCACCCGCACAATGAACGACGTGCCGGATGACGTCGTTGCACTTTACTACGCCCAGCGCGCCTCTGCGGGGCTGCTTATCACCGAAGGCATGCCTGTTTCTGAAGAAGGGCGCGGCTATCTGTATACCCCGGGGATCTACAACGCTGCACACGTTCAGGGCTGGCGCAAAGTGACCGATGCGGTACATGCGAAGGGCGGCCGTATTTTTGCTCAGTTGTGGCATGTGGGCCGGATGTCTCATACCTCAATTCAGCCGGGCAACATCGCGCCAGTTTCCGCCGGTACCGTACAAGCGGTTAACACCACCGTCTTTGCACTGACCGAGTCTGGCGAACCGGGACCTGTCGTTCCAAGCCAGCCGCGTGCACTGGAAACCGCAGAAGTTCGACGCGTTACCGCTGACTTTGTCCATTCAGCGCGTCTGGCAATGGAGGCCGGGTTTGACGGCGTGGAAATCATGGCGGCGAACGGCTTCATTTTCGACCAGTTCCTCAGCAGTGAACTGAACCCTCGCACTGATGAATACGGTGGCTCTGTGGAAAACCGTCAGCGGTTCCTGCTGGAAACGGTTGATGCCATCTCTGCGGCTATTGGTAGCAATAAGGTGGGCTTGCGCATTTCACCGTTCGGGCGGATTTACGACCTGGCGCCTTATGAAGGTGAAGAAGAGATTTGGGCCAGTATCGCTGCGGCCCTCGGCCAACGTGAGCTGGCTTATGTGCACCTCTATTATCAACCTGTTTATACCCAGGCACCGGTACCTGCCGGTTTCAAAGCCGCGTTCCGTAAAACTCTGGGGGGCACCGTTATTGCCGCCGGCGGCTTCACCCGCGAGATTGCCGAAACCGCACTTGAGGCAGACGAACTGGATCTTGTTGCGTTTGGCGTGCCGTACATCGCCAACCCTGATCTGGTCGAAAGAATGCAGAACGGCTGGCCGCTGGCTGAAAGCGATCGCACGACGTATTACGGCGTGACGGGGTCGCCGGAAAAAGGCTACACCGATTATCCCGCCTGGGAAGCCAACTAACGCCACGTAGCTGGTGGTATTTGCGGTGCTCACATAAAGAGGCACCGCCAGACGACATTAATGGGGTATTCAGGAGCCAATATGCAAACCCTTAAGCCGATTATTACGATAGATATCTGGTCAGATCTGGTCTGCCCCTGGTGTTGGATTGCCAAAAAGCGTTTCGAACAGGGCCTTGCCGCCTTTGAACACAAGGAACAGGTCGTGGTCCGCCACCACAGTTTCCGTATTTCCGGCGACCGGCCTGCCGTGCCGTTCCGCAAAGCCCTTTACAAGAAGTTTGGCGGGGAACATGGGGCGGAACTGATGATGAATCAGGTGGGCACGGCCGGGAAGGCAGAAGGGCTCCAGTATAACTTTGACACCATGCTCTTTGGCGATACCGAAGATGCCCATACGCTGCTCGCGGCTGCACGTCACGCCAATATGGGCGACGCCATGGCAGAACGGTTTTATCGGGCCAGTGTGACTGAGGGGCGTTCCATTTTCGATCCGCAGGAGCTCATTGCGTTAGCTACAGAAGTGGGCATGTCCAGAGCCGACGCTGAAAGTGCCCTTGCCAATGAGGCCTTCCGTGCATCGGTGGCTGAAGATGAAGCCCATGCCCGGTCGATCGGGGTCAGCGGTGTCCCGCTGTTCCTGCTCAATGAAAAATATGCCATCAGCGGCGCGCAATCTGCGGACAACTTCCTGAACGCGTTGAAGCAAGTCTGGGAAGAAAAAGCGGCCGAATTGGCAAAAACCGACGGCCAGACCTGCGGCGCTGACGGTTGCAGCATCTGAAACCTGAACGAGCCGGCTGCATGACTGCCGGCAAATCTACCCTGCAAATAACGGAGTTCAAAATGAGCGATTACTTTAAAGGCAAAAAAATGCTTGTCGTGGGTGGCACCAGCGGCATGGGTCTGGAAACGGCGCGTATGGTGCTGAAAGCCGGTGGCAGCGTGGTACTGACGGGCAACAAAAAAGACAAGGCAGAAGCGGTTCAGAAAGAGCTGAGCCCACTGGGTTCCGTGTCCGTGATTGCGGCAAACCTGATGACCGAAGAGGGCATGAACGCCATTCGTCAGGAGATTAATGCTAATCATCGCGATATTAGCCTGATGGTCAATGCGGCCGGGATCTTCATGCCGAAAGGCTTTACCGAGCATTTGGAAGCCGATTACGACATGTACCTGATGTTGAACCGGGCAACCTTCTTCATCACGCAGGACGTGGTGAAGAACATGCTGGCCGACGGCCGTGAAGGGGCGATTGTGAACGTGGGCTCCATTGGCGCGCAAGCCGCACTCGGCGACTCACCGGCTTCCGCGTACTCCATGGCCAAAGCCGGTCTCCACGCCTTGACACGCAACCTGGCCATTGAGCTGGCCAGTGCGGGTATCCGCGTGAACGCGGTCTCGCCAGGGATCGTGCATACCCCGATTTATGAAGGCTTCATGGCGAAAGAAGACATTGCCGGCGCAATGCAATCGCTGAACGCTTTCCATCCGCTGGGGCGTGTCGGCACGCCGGAAGATGTGGCCAATACCATCTTCTTCCTGTTGTCCGACAAAGCCTCTTGGGTGACTGGCGCAATCTGGGATGTCGATGCCGGTATCATGGCCGTTCGCAGATAAGCTCGTCGTAACCTCGCAAAGCCGCCCCATGATGGGGCGGCTGATAGGCATCTTGCTTGTAATTCAACCATTCTTAAAGTTAACATAATGAAAAAATTGAAATTTACCTTCAAAAATGCAGAAGGTGAGGAACTTGCCGGGTTGCTTGAATTGCCAGAAAATCCAAAAGCCTTTGCCCTGTTGGCGCACTGCTTTACCTGCGGGAAGGATCTGAAAGGTGCTGCACGCATTGCCAGGAAACTGACAGAAAATTCAATTGCGGTGCTTCGCTTTGATTTCACCGGGTTAGGCAACAGCGAAGGCGATTTTTCCAATACCAATTTTTCCTCGAATATTTCTGACCTGCTGTGCGCGGTCGATTATCTTCGTCGGGAATACGAGGCTCCTTCGCTGCTGATTGGTCACAGCCTTGGCGGTTCGGCAATCCTCTCTATTGCAGCCAAAGTGCCTGAAGCCAGAGCGGTCGTAACCATAGGTTCGCCAGGCGAATTGACGCATGTACAGCGGTTGTTCAAAGACAATATCGAAGATATCAGGAACCATGGCGCTTTCCCGGTAGAGCTTGCAGGCCGGGTATTCACGCTCAAAAAGCAAATGCTGGATAACATTCAGGAGCATAAAATAGCGGAGAAGGTATTTACCATGAATAAGCCGCTGCTGATTTTTCATGCTCCCAATGATGATACCGTGCTGATTGAACAGGCAGAGAAAATTTTTAAAGCCGCCAGACACCCCAAAAGCTTTATCTCACTGGGTGAAGCAGATCATCTTCTGACGCATCCTCAGGATGCGGAATATGTTGCCGGGATTATCGTTGCCTGGAGTTCTGCTTACATTTAGAGGGCGTGTAAAGCTTCGCGAAGCTGCTGGTGCTGTCGTTGGCCACTGAATAAACGGGTGTAGCATTTTGATTGCACATACAAAACTGCGTAGCATGCTTTCTTTACGCGAAAAAAGCCCTGCTTAGATGCAGGGCTAAGGGCATTGTTGCTATGGTTTATTTTTATTATTTCCCTGGCATTGCTCAACTTCCAGGTTTATTACCTTCAAGTTGAGATTCAATTAATTTAACTTTAACGCTCTCTTATTTTCCTGGAAAAATTGAAGTCACTTCGCGGGCGGTATCGACCAGAAGCTCACCGTTTTTGTACCTCTCGCTCACTTCTCCATTCTTGCCGGTAGCATTTTCAGGTCGTTCAATAAACTGCCCCAGCGGAGTCGCGTTCTCATCCAGTACCACGGCAAACGGAATTTTGACTTTATCGACACCAAAGTGTGCCTTAAAGACGGCTTCAGCCTTGTCGCGGGTGATAATACCCAGACGTATTGCTGGCGCTGACGCGGCAATGGCATGGATTACAGGCAAGTTTTTATGGCAGTCGGGGCACCACATTTCAGCAGCTACCAGAATGCTGTACGAACCCGGAAGTTGCGAGAGCTTACTGATGACATCGTCAGGTAATGCCTCGTTGGCAAGCCCCTCAAAATGCCGCAATGCGTTGCGGTCTTCTTCTGCTCCGCTGCCAACAAATTCGTTATAATCTGATGCTGCTTCGAGCAGTACGTTGAAATCTTGCATATGTTCTCCTTTGTTAGTAACGGGTCTACGGCTTCACATAAATCTGGCAATGATAAAGGCCAATGCTCCAGGCATGACCTGAAAAGGCGTACCATTTTAGTGTCTGGCTGCCATAAGTAGATATTGTCATGCTACCTACTAATTGATAGATTATCACGTAATTTGTTAATTTTGAGGCGTCACGCTGATGGGGCGGTCTGTTGGATTCAAGATAGTGATAGCAATGATGGCATTCGCAGCCAATTCTGTGCTCTGTCGGATTGCGTTGAAAGGCGAACATATTGACCCGGTGACGTTCAGTGACCTTCGCCTGATGAGCGGGGCGGTGGTCTTGTTACCACTGTTGTTGAGACGTGAGGGGAAAAAGCAGGGCGTCTGGAGCTTGAAAAGCGGGTTCTTTCTTATGGCCTACGCCCTGTGTTTCTCCCTTGCCTATATCCATTTGGATACAGGAACAGGTGCTTTGCTCTTGTTTGGCGTTGTGCAACTGGCGATGGTGGCTCATGGCCTTTTCCATGGGGAAAGGCTGTCTTTTTCCAGAGCAACGGGGCTTGGGCTGGCTGTAGCCGGCATGGCTGCTCTTCCCTTACCTGGTGCCAAAGCGCCCCCCTTGGGCAGCGCTGTTCTGATGGCGCTTTCAGGCCTTGCCTGGGCGGCTTATACCCTTTGCGGAAAGCGCTCTCCTGATGCTGCGCAGGCCACTGCGGCAAATTTCATCCTTGCTGTACCTTTTGCCCTGGTGTTGTCGCCGTTCATTAGCCAGGGAGCGCACTTCGACGGTATCGGAATTGTCCTGGCAGTGCTCTCTGGTGCGGGTGCTTCTGCAGGAGCCTATGTACTCTGGTATTCACTTTTACCTCGTCTTGAGTCTGTTGCAGCCAGTACGGTTCAGTTGAGTGTGCCCTGTCTGGCGATGCTGGGAGGCGTAACATTTTTGGGCGAGTCACTGAGCCTCAGAATGGCATTTTCAACGCTGGCAGTCCTTGCGGGCATTCTGTTGGTGATCAAGGCACCGGGTCAGAAAATACGACACTGATATCAACGTGCCAGTCATGACTTGATCACTCTGCAAATGGTTTTTTAGGTTTTAAAGCAAAGGAATATCTAATCGTTAGCAAAATCAGTGACGCTGTGACCTCTTTGGATAAACTAATCGGGTAACCTCTATGAAATACGATTTTGATGAAGCAGTGGACAGAGCAGGGACAGACAGCTTAACCGTCGACGGCTGGCGTGAATATATGTTTGGTGTCCATGAAGGCCCCGCGCCGGAAGTACCGGCGAATGGTTTTATAAACCTCTGGGTAGCAGACATGGCTTTTTCCACACCCGAGCCGGTGCTTGAAGCCATACGTTCCCGGTTAGATAAAAAAATTCTTGGCTACACCCGCGTTTATGACAGGGACTACTATGAGATTTTTGGGGCCTGGTGTGAAAGGCATTACGGATACCGGTTTCAGGAAGAAAGCATTGTTTTCTCCCCCGGTATTATCCCTGCGCTTAACCGATTGGTGCCGTTACTCACCCACGAAGAAGATAGCATCCTCATCCTGACCCCTTCTTACGCACCGTTTAAAAAAGCCGGGGACTATAGCGGTCGTCGCGTCGTCGATTGCCCGCTTAGAAATAACGAAGGCCACTGGGCGGTAGATTTTGAGGCAATGGAACAAGCCCTGAGCGATGACCAGCAGCGAATTAAAGCCTTCTTTCTCTGTAACCCGCATAATCCCACCGGGCGAGTTTGGCGACGTGATGAGTTGCAGAAAATGATAGCGTTATGCCTTAAACATGATGTGTGGGTTATTTCTGATGAAATCCACTGTGATTTATCCCGCTCTGGCGTCACGCATATCCCCGCCGCGTCAATTTTTCCTGAAAATCATAAAATTATCACCTGCATGTCGACCAGCAAAACGTTCAACCTGGCGGGTAACCTGCTGGCAAACATCATGATCCCTGATGCCTCAGTGAGAGCCGAATGGCTTCGCCTGCATGATGATTTTATCTCTCCGCTGAGCCTGGTGGCTAACAAGGCCGCCTGGTCCGAGTGCGATGAGTGGTTGACTCAGGTCAGGCACTACATTGACGAGAACTTCCGTTTTCTGCAGGACTACCTGGGGACATATCATCCGCTGGCCCGTTTTATCATTCCGGAAGGGACTTATCTTGCCTGGATTGATATCTCTCGTCTGGTAGATGACAGTAATCAGGAAGAAGTAACCCTCTTTTTTGCCAGACATGCGGGTGTATTGCTTGAAGGGGGGCAAATGTTTGTCAGTAACGGCGACGGGCACATCCGCCTTAATCTGGCTTGTCCACGCGCTATGCTTGCTGAGGGACTCAACCGCATAAGCAAGGCATTGAGCGCCAGTTCTGGCGATGCTACCTGAACGATGACCGCAGCGATGCTGCCTGGAGAACAAAATGACGAAACACTATGACTATATCGCGATTGGTGGTGGTAGCGGTGGTATCGCCTCAATCAACCGTGCGGCGATGTATGGGCAGAAATGCGCTTTGATAGAAGCCCGGGAGTTGGGCGGGACTTGCGTCAATGTGGGGTGTGTACCGAAAAAAATAATGTGGCACGCTGCGCAAATCGCAGAGGCCATTCATCTTTATGGCCCAGACTATGGCTTCGATACCACATTAAACCGCCTCGACTGGGCTACCTTGCTAAAAAACCGCAGTGCCTACATCGATCGTATTCATACTTCATACGAAAATGTGTTGGGTAAAAACAAGGTAGATGTCATCAAAGGTTTTGCCCGGTTTGTGGACGGGCATACGGTGGAGGTCAACGGGGAAACGATTACCGCTGACCATATATTGATAGCCACCGGTGGTCGCCCTAGCCATCCCTCTATTCCGGGAGCGGAATACGGAATTGATTCAGATGGTTTTTTTGCGCTTGAGGCGCTACCGGAGCGCACTGCAGTTGTTGGTGCAGGCTACATTGCTGTTGAACTGGCAGGTGTTCTCAATGCATTGGGGTCAAAAACCCATTTGTTCGTACGTAAGCATGCGCCTTTGCGCAGTTTTGACCCGTTGCTCACAGAAACACTGGTTGAAGTCATGAACGTCGAAGGCCCAACGTTGCACACCCAAGCGATTCCCACTGCAGTGGTCAAAAACCAGGACGGCAGCCTGACACTGAAGCTGGAAGATGGTCGTGAACAAACGGTTGACTGTTTGATCTGGGCGATTGGCCGTGAGCCAGCCAATGACAAGTTGAACGTTGAGATGGCGGGTGTTGAACTCGATGAAAAAGGGTACGTCAAAGTTGATAAATATCAGAATACCAACGTGCCGGGTGTTTACGCGGTGGGTGATAATACCGGTGCGGTTGAGTTAACACCGGCAGCTGTTGCTGCGGGCCGTCGCCTTTCAGAACGCTTGTTTAACAACAAGCCGGATGAGTATCTGGATTACAACAATATCCCCACAGTCGTCTTTAGCCACCCAACAATAGGTACCGTTGGCCTGACTGAACCCCAGGCGCGTGAGGAATATGGTGATGATCAGGTGAAAGTTTATCAGTCATCTTTTACCGCCATGTACACCGGCGTGACGCGTCATCGCCAGCCATCCCGCATGAAGCTGGTATGTGTGGGGTTGGAAGAGAAAATCGTCGGTATCCACGGTATCGGTTTAGGCATGGATGAAATACTGCAAGGCTTTGCTGTTGCGCTGAAAATGGGAGCAACGAAGAGAGACTTCGACAATACCGTGGCAATTCACCCAACTGCGGCAGAAGAATTTGTCACGATGAGATAAGGGTGAGTAGTGCCATTTAGCACGTGACGGGAGGGCCGGAGGTTTGTTAAACAACGGCCCGTAATGAGTACGTATTATATTGAGATAAGAATGAACAAATACATCCTCGCGTTATCTGCTGCACTTATCGGCTCGCAGGTTCAGGCAGCAACGCCCGCAGCGCTTCCCGCACCGATCAAGCAGTTGGAAAAACAAGGTATAGAAATAATCAAACCCTTCACGGCTCCCGGCGGGGTCCAGGGCTGGTTGGGAAAATATCAGGGAACGGGGGTGACAATTTATCTGACCCCCGATAAAAAACATGCCATATCAGGTTATATGTACGATGAGAATGGAAGTAACCTCAGCGAACAGGTCATAAAAGAGGAGATTTACATCCCTGCTGGCCGCGAGATGTGGAAAACACTGTCCAAAGCTGCCGGTATCACGGAAGGCAGTAATAATGCAAATTGTCAGATTGTCGTGTTTGCCGATCCTTTCTGTCCTTACTGTACAAAATTCAGACAGGACGTGCAGCCCTATATTAAGGACAATAAAATCGCTATGAAAACGCAGTTAGTGGGTGTCATGCAGCCCGACAGTGGCCGTTACGCGGCTGCGATATTGTCTTCTGAAAACCCCGCGAAGGTCTGGCAGGATTTCGAGTTGTCGGGTGGCAAAAACAAGCCTGCACTTTTGGAGAAAACGCCGCAGCCGATTTTCTCGCAGATCCAATACAACCAGAAATTGATGGAAGATGTGGGGGCAAGCGGTACGCCAGCAATTTATTATCTTAACCACGCCAACATGCTTCAACAGATCGTCGGTCTGCCGGACCAGGAACAGATGGCCAATCTTATAGCGTGTAAATAGTTTCTGAGTCACTGGCTGCGAAATGGGTAAATTCACACATGGATGTGGGGATTTTATGAGTACACCCCTTAAAATCCTATTTTTATCTTGTGCTTATGTGGCTATCAGATCTTTTCGCTATGTGTTTTGTACTGCTTTAGAATGGCGCAGCGCAAAGTGAACGGATTGAAATGTAAATCAGCTACCCTAACTAACGAAACCCGATGCAACCTGGAGAAAAGACATGAACAGAGCTCAATTGTTTTCTTATCTTTTTTTAACGGGATTTTCCGTTATAGCGTTTGCCTGTCAGGGAGGTGAAGGCGGGAAAGGCGGAACTGGAGGAAAAGGGGGATCCGTGGTAATCGGTAATCAAAACGGTGGGGCTGGTCTTAATGGAAAAAACGGAAAATCTGGCATGAATGGTTGTCCCGGTGGAACTCAGGCCGCACCCGATGGGCATTTTTATCTGCGAGGAACACATGAGCAATGTAACCCGTTTCACGCCAAAAAACAGAAATCACAGGCCTCAGCGTCACTGATTGAGAGCACATAATGTAAAGCCTTGCCACCGTCTAAAAAACTCTGGTCTCTTCACCCATTATCATCAGATGTGTCAGCTATCACACCGCCAAAAGATAAGACTCATTTGCTCATGTCAAAAGAGCAGGTAAAAGTGTACTCTTATGAGTAAATTGCAGGGGTAACAGTTTAACTCAGCTGATATTGTCTTTGGATGAAGATGGAATGCTCTATGCCTAAACGTATAAAAAACAGCCGCTGGTCAGGTTACGATCCCCGCTATATCTACTCTCTCGTCGTCCGACGTTACTTTGTTGAGATGAAGACCAAAACTGAGATTGCTGAAGAACTCGAGATTTCGAGATTTAAAGCGGCGCGTCTTATCGATGAGGCAATAAAGGAAGAGTATGTGAAGTTTCTCTTTCCAAAGCAGCAACTGCTTGACGAAGAGATCGCACTTAATCTCTGCGGAAAGTATGGTCTGCAGACGGCAATCGTGCTTTCCGTGTCAGAATCCTGGTCCAATCAGGAAGAACTGAATGAGAAGCTGGGGGGTATCACTGCAAGTTATCTCAACAATAATCTCGCTGAGGGAATGAAGGTTGGTATTGCCTGGGGACGCGTTTTATCCAGCACAGTGAGTCAACTCACCAGCTTGCCGGCATTAGATGTTGTG
This sequence comes from Rahnella perminowiae, assembly GCF_019049755.1. Taxonomy (GTDB): domain Bacteria; phylum Pseudomonadota; class Gammaproteobacteria; order Enterobacterales; family Enterobacteriaceae; genus Rahnella; species Rahnella perminowiae. Next base: position 3,241 of record NZ_JAFMOS010000549.1, on the reverse strand, counting down.
CAGCTATCTGGCGTTCATCCGGGCATTGAATTTAGCCAGGGCCCGATCGACCTTATCCACAGACTGTCGACTATCTCTCAGGGCAAGGCTCATCCTATGTATGTGCCGATGTGGGTGGATGATGAAAGCCTGGCCCAAAAACTGGCCAGTGATCCGGCTGTGGTGGATACCCAACAATATTATTCTCAGCTGGATGTTGTCATCACCGGTATTGGCGCCTGGAAAACGGGCTCATCCAGTTTGTGTGATATTTTTCCCGAGTCGTGGCAAAAAAATCTGTTTGAGAAAGATATCGCTGCGGATGTCTGCATTACTCTCGTTAACAGTAAAGGCGAGATCCTTGATAGCCCGATGAGCCGTCTTGGGTTTGGTATTTCAACCGAACAATTGCGTAACACGAAAACCGTGATTGGTGTGGCGGGGGGAGAACAGAAGTATGAAGGCATCGTCGCTTCCCTGAAGTCAGGCCTTTTAGATGTGTTAATCACTGACTTCGATACTGCGGTGAAGCTTGTCAATTCCTGATTGAAATAGATCCCGGAACATCAGCAACAGGGGCGCAGCCCGCGCCCTTGATCACCTTCCTCTCAGGCATGCATTAGGCACTGCTATCAGTCATTCTGTAAACCCTCATGACTTAGATCAGAGCATTGCCAAATCCTCTGACATAGGTCAGTCCGCATATATAAACCTTCAAAAAATCCATCATCCCTTTGATTTGTAATAAAAATTTTACTTCCCCTCTCCGGTTGACTTGATTGATCTAAACGATGAATTACTCGATATTGCTCATATGAGCAATTATTTGCGTGCACTTATGCATTTATTTTGTGATCAGCTTATAACTTTTGCATGTTTTCTGTTTGCGCGGAAAATTGGCATGCTATAACTGCTCATCTGATCGATTATGTTTGCTCTAATGAGCAAAAAGGCGAGGTGAAAAGGTGAGTACAGTCACTATTAATGTTGCAGATGGTGCAGCATTCAAAAATTACGATGAGGTGCTGCAGCACATCCATGAAAAGCTGTATTCAGAAGGGATAGTGAAAAAGACCTATCTGGCAGCACTGCGCGAACGCGAAGCCATGTATCCAACCGGTATTTTGCTTGATGGTTATTCTGTGGCGATCCCACATTGCGACAGCAACCAGGCCAACAGCCCGTCGATTTATATTATTCGCTTACCTGAACCGGTTCAGGTTGATCAGGCTGATGGCGACGATAAATTGTGGGTCAAACTCATTATCAATTTGGTCGTTACCGATCCGGCTAATCAGCTGCAACTGCTGAAGGCCCTTTTTAGTCATCTTCAAATGGAAGACTTTTATCAAAATTTACTTGAGCTTCCTGCCGGGAAAGCGCAGGCACTTTTTATTTCCACCGTCATGCAATAAGAGTTCAGGAGCATAATGATGATTAATATCCTCGTAGCCTGCGGGAGCGGTGTCGCAACGTCAACTATCGCTGCTGATGAAGTGAAATCCGTGTGTACAGAATATGGCATTACTCAGTTCAAAATAAATAAATGCAGCATGTCAGAACTTCCTTCTGAATTACAGAATGCTGATGTGATTTTAACCACGAATAACTACAAAGGTGATATCGGAAAACCGCATATGAGTGTGGCCGGGTTTATCACCGGGATTAATGAAGCTGTGTTACGAAAAAAACTAGGGGATTTATTAACAGAGCTGGCTAAAAACTAATAAGAAAACACAGGGGATGACAAGATGGACATGTTAAAAAATATAATGCTAACGATAACAAGCATGGGGGCAACGGCAATCCTACCACTTGTCATCTTCATTTTGGGTTTGGTTTTCCGCATGAAAGTCGGTGCTGCCATTAAGTCTGGTATCACCGTGGGTATCGGTTTTATTGGTTTAGGTTTGGTTGTTAATCTGTTGAGTACATCCCTGCAGCCGGCAATTGCCTACTATTCAAAACTGGGAAGCGGATTCACTGTGGCTGATATCGGATGGCCTGCGGTGGGCGCAGCGGCATGGGTGGCACCCTTTGCCGCTTTAGTTGTTCCAGTGGGTATTATTCTTAATTTGCTACTTGTTCGGCTTAAATTAACCAAAACGCTGAACGTTGATATCTGGAATTATATGCACTTCCTGGTTCCCGGCGCGCTGGCCTATTTCGTGTTTGACAGCTTCTTTATCGGTTTTGGCGTGGCAGTCGCACTTAGCGTTATCGCTCTGTTTATTGGCGATTTAATTGCTCCCCGTTGGCAGAAATATTATGGCCTGGAAGGGACGACCTGTACCACCATGATCCATATAGGCTGGACATTACCTTTTGCACTGCTGGTCAATAAAATTATCGACCTGATCCCCGGCCTGAACAAGCTCGACGTTGATTTGGAGAGCGTACAGAAACGTCTGGGTGTGTTTGGTGAACCCGCTATCATCGGTGTCATTGTAGGTTGTCTGCTTGGACTGCTGACTAAACAGCCTGTGACCACTATTGTCCCGATGGCAATGGGGGTGGCTGCGGTAATGGTGCTCCTGCCTAAAGTGGTGGGTGTCCTGATGGAAGGACTGTCTCCCATTGGGAAAAGTGCCAAAGAGATTATGCAAAAGCAGATGGGTAAAGACGCCGAACTGAACATCGGTATGGACTGTGCCCTGGCACTGGGCGACCCAGCGACCATCACCGTCACCGTTATCACCATTCCGTTGACCATGCTTTGCGCACTGATTTTACCGGGGATCATGATTTTCCCCATCGGCGTTCTGATGTCAATCATCTATATGACAACCATGACCGTAATGGCCAGCAACGGAAACGTCATCCGCTCAATTATTTCAACCTTACTGTTCAGTATTGTCGTGATGTATTTAGGCGGGTATGTGGCTCCGGGTGCAACCCAATTCCTGCATGGCGCAGGCGTCGGCTTGCAGGGGCAGGGTACTGACTTTGTACTGACTGGCCCGTGGGAAGTATTGACGTATTGGTTGAGCACTGTATTCCATTGATTTTAAAAATGAGGTTTGCTTACCATGGCACAGATTTTACCATCAATTTTTGGCGCGAATATCTTAAGTCTGCAAGATGAGCTCCGTTTTTTAGAAGAAGAGAATACTGAAATATTGCATGTTGATTTAATGGATGGAACCTTCGTAAATAATATTGCCTTTGGGCCGAATCAAATTTCTGCAATGAAAAAAGCCAGCAAAATGACTTTCGACGTACATATGATGCTGGCTAATCCTGAAAGACATATTGATGATGT
>NZ_JAFMOS010000550.1 GCF_019049755.1 Rahnella perminowiae | reverse complement strand
TTATATATGTTTAACTGGGCATAAATTTCGTAATTTTTCATCGGCACCACCTCCGTTCAGGGGGAGTGTTTATCATGCCGGAATTCTGTTTCTGAATGGAGCAGGATTTTGAGGTAGGGTCATCACGCCCTGAGACATTTGACAAGCTTTTTACGGCATCAGTAAGGGCGATTTTCGCTCTTCCAGCAGTGGTAAATGATCCTTATCCATTTGAATACCAGAGTCCGGATCGTGATTGATGAGATTTTCCCTTTTCTCGCTGCCCCTGTTAATACAATTTGACCCAGTATGATCCTACCCGCGAATAGTGGACACGCGACTAAGTGAGTAAACTCTCAAGTAAGAGGTGACTCATGACAAAACCAGTATTAACCAGCAAAAAGCCCCGTAAGCAACACACACCTCAATTCCGCCAGGAAGCCCTGAAACTCGCGGAACGTATTGGCGTTGCCGCAGCCCGTGAACTCAGTCTTTATGAATCACAGCTTTATGCCTGGCGCAGCAAGCTAAAGAATGCCTCTTCCTCTTCCGAACGTGAGCAGGAAATGTCTGTTGAAATTGCCCGCCTTAAGCGGCAACTTGCGGAGCAGACAGAGGAGCTGACCATTCTCCAAAAGGCCGCGACATACTTCGCGAAGCGCCTGAAATGAAGTATGTCTTTATCGAAAAACATCGGGCTGAGTTCAGCGTCAAAGCCATGTGCCGTGCGCTTCGGGTTGCCCGTAGCGGCTGGTATGTCTGGTGCCAGCGTCGCCATCAGCCTGGTCCACGCCAGCAGTTCCGTCTCATCTGCGATGAGGCTGTTGGTAAGGCATTCACTGAGGCAAAACAGCGTTATGGTGCGCCTCGTCTTGCTGACGAACTGCCGGAATACAACATCAAAACCATTGCTGCCAGCCTGCGCCGTCAGGGGCTGCGGGCGAAGGCGACCCGTAAGTTCAGTCCGGTCAGTTACCGTGAGCACGGCTTGCCTGTGTCAGAGAATCTGCTGAAACAGGATTTTTTACGCCAGTGGCCCAAACGAGAAGTGGGCAGGTGATATCACCTACTTGCGTACAGATGAAGGCTGGCTGTATCGGGCGGTGGTGATTGACCTGTGGTCTCGTGCAGTTATTGGCTGGTCGATGTCGCCGCGTATGACGGCACAACTTGCCTGCGATGCACTGCAAATGGCGCTCTGGCGGCGTAAGCGTCCGGAAAATGTCATTGTTCACCCGGGTCGTGGTGGGCAGTACTGTTCATCGGATTATCAGACCTTGCTGAAACGCCATAATCTACGCGGGAGCATGAGCGCGAAAGGCTGCTGTTATGACAATGCCTGCGTGGAAAGCTTCTTTCATTCGCTGAAGGTGGAATGTATCCAGGGAGAACGCTTTGGCAGCAGGGAAATAATGCGGACGACGGTGTTTAATTATATCGAGTGTGACTACAATCGTTGGCGTCGCTACAGTGCGTGCGGCGGTCTCAGCCCGGAACAATTTGAAAACCAGAACCTCGCTTAGAGCTGTGTCCACATTACGTGGGTAGGATCAGACTTCCTCAGGCAATCCGCACACTTTCTGGCATCTCTGCACGCGTCATTTTGTTTAAGGCACGGATCATGACCATAGCCTCACCAACCTGCGCATCGTAGTCACGCAGCGTCAGGTGCCCACCGAACAGTTGTTTAACCCGGTACATCGCCGTTTCGCCACCGACCGCCGGTTATAAGCCGTGTTCCATTTCCAGTAAGCATTGCTCCCAGTAAGCCTCTGCCTGGCCACCGCCTGATTTCTGTCCGCATACTCCGCCGCCCAGTACCCCCCCGGGTTCGCGGCGGGATAAGCGCCTTGATTTTTGTTTCCGCCAGACGCGGCGCTTTTCCTGACCGTGTTTTTTCACCTTCCACTCCTCTTCACCGAAGACTTTTAAGCCGGTTGAGTCGATAACCAGATCGGCAATTTCGCCGCGCGTGGGGGTTTTAAACGGGATGTTGACGGACTTAGCCCGCCTGCTGACGCAGGAGTAATCCGGGCACCTGAGCGGGAGCTTCATCAGGGTAAAAATGGAGTCAATAAATCCCTGCGCGGCGTGAGGCGAAAAACGCGTTTGAGCATCAGTACGGTAGAAATAGCGAGCTCAGAATAACATTGAGGACGACCACGTGAAGACGTGTTGGGCTCGTCATACCAGGCCTGAATGGCCGACTCATCAAGCCAGAATGTCAGTGAGCCCCGATTGATGAGCGCCTTGTTGTAGGTAGCCCAGTTGGTGATTTTGAACTTTTGTTTTGCCACGTGATGTCGCTGCTGGATCAGGAGTGTGGTGATCTGATCCTGACTACGGCCAAAAGTTCGATTTATTCATAGATGATCGCCTCCTGTTTGCCAAGCTAAATATGTTGTGGTGGATTTGCAGGTCGTCAATTGCAGCCATAGATCCGGACTTTGCCGAGGTGATGTGAAACACCTCTGTCCCTGATGGAATACGCTGATGGAGGCCTCTATCAACAAAGCGCTCTTTCTGGAGCCTTGAATAAACCGGGTTTTCCCCATCACGGTCTGACCTGTCCTGCCATCACTTCATGCTTGCCTGAACAATCGGTGGTGTTATTTCCGTCTTACTGACTCAGATACTTAAACGTTCATCACTGGTGCATAGTACTCCTGATCTTTTGCCAATAGTGCCCACACAATCCGCGCATTCTTATTAGCCAATGCTACCGAGGCAATGTTGTTATTCCGACGTGCCAGTAGTCGACTGGCCCATCCCGATACAGCATCCTGTTTACGTTTGACCGACTGCAATACAGCCCTAGCACCGTGAATGAGTAAGGTTCGTAAATAAATATCGCCTCGTTTGCTTATCCCGAGCAAGACTTGTTTGCCACCACTTGAATGCTGGCGTGGAACCAGTCCTAACCAGGCAGCCAACTGTCGGCTATTTTCGAAATTGCTGGCGTTGCCGATAGTTGCAATTAGTGCGGTGGCGGTAATAGGGCCAATGCCTGGGATCTTGCTGATACGCTGGCATAGCGCATTTTGGCGGTAGCACTGCTCAATCTGCTTGTCGAGCGTAGCGATAACATCGAACAGATATGCCATATGGTGCTGTAACAGACTCAGCTGTACACGGAACAGAGGTGGCAACGAGTTATCAGCATCTTCCAGGAGCTCAGGTAACTGTCGCTGTAGCTGCTGGATCCCCCGGGGCACGACGATGCCAAATTCAGCCAATAGCCCCCGAATTTGATTCGCCTGAGCGGTCCGTTGCTTAATGAAACTCTGACGACTCCGGTGAAGTGCCAATACGGCTTGCTGCTCAGGGGTCTTGACCGGCACGAACCGCATATTGGGTCGTGTGACGGCTTCGCAAATAGCCTCTGCGTCTGCAGCATCATGCTTATTGGTTTTGACATACGGCTTGACGAACTGAGGGGCCATCAGCTTGACGTTATGGCCCATCGACATGAGTTTGCCGGCCCAAAAGTGGGCAGAAGCACAGGCTTCCATGCCGATCAAACAGGGAGGGATGTTGGCAAAAAAGGAAAGCATTTTTGCTCGTTTGAGTTGCTTGTTGAACAACCGCTTGCCGTGTTCGTCAATTCCGTGGACCTGGAAAACCTCTTTTGCCAAATCGATGCCGATAGTCTTAACGTTCATGATGGCCGCTCCGCTCAAGTAGTGACGATTTATCGTCCCACTGTGGCACAAGATGTAGGAGGCGACCATTCCATTAACAAAGCCACGTTGAGGTTGCACCCCGGCGAGGCCCACATTCCTTTGCACTGACCCGATTAGATCGAAACCCCTGTCTTACGGCAGAACTTCATCACCAATCTGATAAAATCGATTAATGCTTTATTTTTCGAGTGTTTCTGCCAACTAAAGGTAAGCGTAGTGGTAACATTGGATTCGCTCAGAAAACAGTAAGTTACATCAGGTATCATCAACGAACTCTGAGTTTCAGGCACCAATGTCACGCCCATGCCCATTGATACCAGTCCGATGGCAACCGACACATCGCGCGTAAACTGAATTTTTCGCGGCACAAATCCCGCCTGCTGGCAGGCATTGATCACTGACCATCCGAGCCCGACGCCGGGCGGATCTTTTTGGATAAGGAAGGGGCAGTCCGACAAGGCGGCTAGAGAGATTTTTTGTCCGCAGCCTAGCGGGTGATTGCCTGGCAGCACGGCAATCAGTGGCCGGCAGGCAATATCGAGATAGTCCAACTCAGGATAGTACGGAACCGGTGAACGTACGAGTGCGATATCAAGTTGATTATTTAGTAGAAGTGTAAGTTGGTCGTGAACATTATGTTCTTCTATAACGATGTCAATATCGGGTTTTGTCTTGCAGTAACCATTAATTAACAATGTCAGGGCCGGGTCCAAAATAGAGGAGCCTACATAGCCGAGTTTCAATTGTCCCTTAAAACCCTGTCTTAACGCACGTGCGCCTTCAAGGAATTTATCGCGATGGTTGATGGCAATGCGCGCCTCCTCCACCAATTGCTGACCCTCATAGGTCAGCGCAACATGACGCCTGTCGCGAGTAAACAAGGGGATTTGCAAAGCCTTCTCAAGTGCCTTGACGTGTTGGCTTAACGCGGGTTGGGTGATATTGAGCCGCAGTGCCGCTTTACCAAAATGCAGTTCTTCCGCCAGCACTACAAATGAGTTTAATTGACGATAATCCATAGGCTATCCGATACATGTCCTGATAATAATCTCTTATCAAAGTGCAGTGTATCATTATTGGACTCTTATGAGGATTCTTCTGAAACTAGCAGGGCAGCAACGGGGGGCTCAGCATAGTTTCACTGGATGTTCTCCGTTGTCGCCAGGATGCGGGTGCGAATTATACCGCCGTATCGCCGATTACACGAATCTGAGGGGCAAAAGCATGTCTGAAAAACAAATCAAAGTGACGGATCTGCGTTCCGCACTGGAACTGTTAAGTCAGTACGATGACGAATTGATCTATACCGATGAATCCGTTAACCCCATCGCGGAGTTATCCGGTGTATATCGTTACGTCGGCGCCCACGGCACTGTCAAACGCCCGACCCAAATTGGTCCGGCGATGATCTTCAATAAGATCAAAGGCTATAACGACATGCGGGTATTGATTGGCCTGCTGTCTTCTCGTAAACGCGTAGCGCGTCTCTTCGGAACAACGCCTGAAAATCTAGCATTTATGCTAAAAGATTCCGTGACGAATCCGATTGCGCCAATCGTTATTCCACGCGAAAAAGCGGTATCTCAAGAAGTGGTCCATCTGGCCACCGACCCGGATTTCGATATTCTTAAAATTCTTCCTGCGCCGACCAACACGCCTGAAGATGCCGGCCCGTATTTCACTCTCGGCATGTGCTACGCCGCCGATCCTGAAACCGGCGAACAGGACGTCACCATTCACCGTCTGTGCGTACAGAGCAAAGACGAAATCTCTATGTACTTTGTACCGGGTCGCCATCTCGACGTCTTCCGTCAGAAAGCAGAAGCCGCCGGCAAACCGCTGCCTATCTCCATCAGTATCGGCGTTGACCCAGCGATTGAAATCGGTGCCTGTTTTGAACCACCTACCACTCCGTTAGGCTTTGACGAACTCTCTGTTGCAGGGAGCTTACGTAACCAGGCCGTAGAGCTAAGTAAATGTTTGACCGTTGATGCCCTGGCTATCGCCAACGCAGAAGTGGTTATCGAAGGTGAACTAGTACCGAACTACCGCGTGCGCGAAGACCAGAACACCAATACCGGTAAAGCGATGCCTGAGTTCCCAGGCTACACCGGCGCTGCCCAGGCAGAAGTTCCGGTTATCAAGGTTAAAGCGATTACCCATCGCCGTCACCCGATCCTACAAACCTGTATTGGGCCGAGCGACGAGCACACCAACATGGCCGGTATTCCGACTGAAGCCAGCATTTTGCAATTGGTGGGACGTGCGTTGCCAGGCTTTGTACAGAACGTCCATTGTCCATCCCCCGGTACCGGTAAATACCTGGCCGTGTTGCAGGTTAAAAAACAGACTCCGGCTGATGAAGGCCGTCAACGCCAGGCCGCACTGCTCGCATTCTCCGCATTTTCCGAGCTGAAACACGTGATGTTGGTGGATGAAGATGTTGATATTTTCGACCTTAACGATGTTATCTGGGCAATGACGACACGCTACCAGGGCGACGTCGACACCATCTTTATTCCCGGTGTGCGCTGCCATCCGCTCGACCCGTCATCGGATCCGGCCTTCAGTCCGTCGGTACGTGACCATGGTATTGCCTGCAAAACCATTTTTGACTGCACAGTGCCTTATAAGCTGAAAGCGAACTTCAAACGCAGCGAATTCCTCGAGGTGGACGTGAATCGATTTATCCCAGGTTTTAACAAAAAATAAGGAGGCAGTATCTCAGGAGCTGCAGAAACCGCGCGTCATTGTTGGGATTGGCGGTATTGTCGGGGCGTTACTCAGCACGCGTTTACCTGAGCGTTTGCGTACCTCTATGCCACTGATTTTCGGGGTAGCCTCCATGTGTATGGGCGTAGTTCTGGTAGTGAAAGTCAGCCATATGCCGGTGATGGTGTTATCGGTCATTCTTGGCGCCCTACTCGGCGAACTGTGTTATCTGGAAAAGGGTATCGGAAAACTCGGCAGCAAAGCGCGTAATCTTGTTGAGTTATTGGTAAAATCTGATGTGGGCGACCAGGCGACTCAGGAGCAATTTTTGCAAAGTTATGTCGCAATTATTGTTCTATTCTGCGCCAGCGGTACCGGCATTTTCGGTTCCATGCATGAAGGCATGACCGGTGATGCCAGTGTACTTATCGCTAAATCGTTCCTGGATCTGTTCACGGCGGCAATTTTCGCCACCATGCTCGGATATGCAGTAGCGATAGTGGCCGTTCCACAGTTAATTATCCAGTTGTTGTTAGCATATGGCGCAGTATTTATTCTGCCATTGACCACTCCAGCTATGCAGGCGGATTTCTCGGCCATCGGTGGTGTATTAATGTTCGCAACCGGCTTTAGAATTTGCGGCATTAAAATATTCCCTGTGGCGAATATGCTCCCGGCACTCCTCCTTGCCATGCCTATTTCCAGTTTATGGAGCGTATTTTTTTAAAAGCGTTAGGGGCAGGTGCTATCCTCGGTGTCTCCAACCATCGTATGTAGTGCGTTCACTTTAGAGGTATGAAATAAATGAAGATATCGCGGCGGATAATAGTTTGGCTGCTTGGAGCCAGCTTGGGGACAGTATCCATTTGGGCGGGGACGGCAATGGGCGAGACGGCATTCAAGGACACCCCCTCAGGGGCAAGAGCGCTCCCGGGCGACGTGCTGCCCCCCTTTGGCGGCATTGATCCAGATGGAACTTTCCACGCGACACCGAGGGACGTTCCGGCGGGATTCAATATGGGGCCGAACCGCCCACCCGAGAGCACAGCGCGTGGTCCCTCACTGGCAGTGGCAATAACCGCAGCCGAAGCTGCGCTCAATGTATGTCGGGATGCAGGCTATCGGGTCGGCGTCGCCGTGATCGATTCCGCAGGGAAGGCCAGAGTGCTGCTCAACGCCGATGGGACTGATGGCAGTCATGGCTTCGTAGCCATGCGCAAGGCGGAGGCCGCGCTCGCCTTTGACAAGCCGTCCTCGGAAGTGAACGACCTAGCGCAAAAAGACAAAAGCGTCCTCAAGCGAGTCACGCTCGCCATGCTACTTGATGGTGGGGCGGTGCCCTTGCATGTCGGAAGCACAGTCGTGGGTGCGATTGGCGTGAGCGGTTCTGCCGGTAAAATTATTGGCGCTCAGGACGAAGCCTGTGCCCGTGCTGGCCGTGATGCAGTTGCCGCGCAGCTAAAATGACAGGCTTATCGGCGGTCCTCCGACCGCCGTGCCAGAAACACTATGGCTTGACATGGACTACCCGTTTGCTCTGAGTCCGTTTAGTCGTTCGCTCTCCGACAGGTGCCGTTTATATGTATATGCAAAAACCGCAGCTCAGATAGTTTCAAGCGGTTGCTCATTTTTATGAGATGTCGTGAGCCGGCGTTGTTGTCGACCCATGCACAAGAACCCGATGTGCAGATGAGGAACTCACCGGCACATTCCATCAAGGCCAGGGCAATGCCCCATCATTGGGCCGGATATAACGATGTAACCGACTTTGGCCTTCAAACCTCAAACACTCCTTGCCGGCCCATACAAGGGTCGATGAGGCCGTCAGGGCATAACGAGAGGAACGCTATCCCTCTCGACCTCACGATCCTGGAAATGGTGATCCCAGATTGTAACTCACCCGAGATAGAAGAGAGACTAATTGCCTCTTTTCGTCTTCTCCCAAGCCCTTGGACGCCTGCTTAGCTACATCGTCTAGCACAAATCGTCCCTTCGGAAGCTGTAGTCTTGCCAAGCTTGTTAGTCGAACCAGCCGGACGCGACCATCAGCCGGATCAGGAACCCGATCTATCAAACCGTCCCGTTCCATGCGATTCAGTAACTGCGAAACGCTGGGTTGCTCAACCCCTAACACAGCAACAAGCTCAGCCTGTGAATTTTGGCCCGACTCGCTCAGATGTATGAGGACGGGAAGTTGACTCATCGTAAAACCCAGTTCCCGTAAAGGCGCGTCAGAAGTCCTCACCGCTGCCCGGGCTGCGTGCCCAATGATTTTCAGGAGATCGATATTCGTTTTCACATACATGTTGATTTACATAGGCTCTTATGCTTTAGTGGTCATCATATCATGGATGGCCACTCCTCACAATTTTCGAGGAGGTGGAGGTTCGGGTTGCGATAGTTATCACCAGGGGAACGCCTTTTTGTTCATCCATTCTGCGCTGCGAAGGACGCGTTTTCGGGCCTTGGTTCCCATTGTCGTCCTGTTAGTCCCAGTTTTTTTTGGCAGCTTAGCCGTTGATAGCTTTCGCACTCTTGCGTACGGTCGAGAACGAGAGTCCGTCACCGCAGCAGTGAATACTCTTTCAGTTGGAGAATCGGTATCCTGGTCATCCCCCTCTCGCTGGCCTTTCGCCCGGGAGCACAGTGGCACGGTCGCGGTTCTTCAAACTTTCGAGCGTGACCAGCTTCGATGCAGAGAATTCGTCTTTACGAATGCGCAAGAAAAAAAGGCTTTTTTCAAGGGCACCGTTTGCGAGGACAGCGCCCACAAAGCTTGGTCGGACGCAACGGATGTCAGCAGCCGATGGGGTTCGTAGGCAGCAAACAAGAGTAAAGGGATAATATGGATTTCGATATAGCATTGCCAAAAGTAATTAGAACGTGGCTACAAAATCTTGGTGCGCGCGGTCCGGCCGCAGATCAGCTGCGCCGCTCATTGCTCGCAAGCGATGTAGTAATGACTTTTGCCGGGGAATGCGTCAATGGTGTCAATGCAGTTTTGGAGCGTGTCGCTAAAATGCCCGCGCATTTATTGCTTGACTCAGTGACGTGGCGGCTGTTACCGGCGTCTTCCGCGAGAGAAATCAAAGCTCGAGCCAAATTCTCGACAGAACCGGGTGGATCGCTCCCGAGTTTGATAGCGCTCGATATGAATTTCGAGTTAAATGAGGCGGGATTGATATCACGACTTGAACCGGTTCCGCACCATCGAGAGCCGGTGGGCATGCGTATGGCTTTAAAAACCGGGGACATTGCACCACAGTTCACGTTGACATCGGTCTTGGGTGAACGCGTTCACTTCGCTGCGAATCGCGATTGCCCGACATTAGTCGTATGGACGGCAAACGGTTGTCCATGGGCGCTTTCATGGAACGCCCGCATCAAGGATATCGTTCGTGACTATGGATCCATGATCCGAACAATTCATATAAATTCCAACGATCCCTCTTTGTCTCCCGCAGATTCGCTGGACAAATGCCGCGAGCGTTCGGCAAGCGGAGATATTGTTGGGCCCTATCTCATGGACCACGGGCAGCAAGTCGCTAAGGAGTGGGGAGCTCGTAGAACCCCAGACGTTTTCGTGGTCGATAAGTTGGGGTTTATCGCATATCACGGCGCCCCCGATGCCGATCATCGAAATCCGTCTCTAAAGGCAAACTGGATACGAAACGCAATAGATCACCTTCTAGCTGGAACAAGTGTTCAGCTTTCGGAAACGAAACCAGAGGGGTGCACCATTAAATGGACGTTTTAAATGGACGTTTTCCGACTAGCGCAAAAGTTAATTTATGAGAAACCTGAATATCGAATTACTTTACACCGAAGACTGCCCATCACATCAAGATGCACTCGCTCAGTTGTATCGAATACTCCTTGAATTCGGTATACCGATCAGCAGCGTCATTCTGACGGAGATTTCACTACCAGACGAGGCAGAACAGGCGCGTTTTCCGGGCTCGCCGACGATCCGCATCCAAGGTATCGACATCATCGATGCTGATGATGGTCCTCCAAGTCTGTCCTGCCGAATGTATCGCTCTCAATCGGGAAAATTCAATTCTCTTCCGGAGGATGCCGACATTCTTCTCGCCTTGCACCGTGCGCTCGAAGAAAAGCAGGAAAGTGACGCCGACTGAACCACAGCTTGCCCCACTCGTTCTAAATTCTCATAACGTCGTTACAAGGCCGCAAAAGAACTGAAAATAAAAAGATTTTTCAGGTGTCTGGTATTGCATAGTTATTAATGTGTTTCTCTGGGTTGCAAGGCACGGTCTTCGCAAGGCTCGATTTATCCCAACGAGTTATCACCCCATAGGCTGCGCAGTTGCATTTGTTTTTTGGCTTCAGCCCGTGTGTTACCCGGTTCGATTCAAATGTCCGCTTTGATCTCACTTTCTCTTTGCTGGTAGACTTTCTTCAGACTGAAACAACAGGATGATTGACGTCATGCTTCGATACGAGTTAACACCAAACAATGCAGGCTTTGTACTGTGGGGCGACGCAGGGGCTCTGGATGAACTACACCAGTTAATTCATTTCACTGTGGATGAGAGGCCTCTAATCAAGGTTAAAGACGGTCTCTGGCTTATGATATTCGTAAAGCCCGGGAGGGTTGCCGTCTGGTTGATCAGTATCAGTACGAACATCATGATATATATAAACTGTATGGTGAATGGGTTACATCCAGACAAATAAAAATATGTTATCTGTCATGTATGCCTTTGAATATCTTCTGGAAATGGCTCTGAAAGAATTAAATTCGATAATTCCGGATGATGTCATACTATGCTTCAGATTCTGATTTTAATTTCATTGAGGATAATATTGATAGCAGGTGCTGCTATTTTATTACCTTGTCACCAGGGCAAAGGAAAAATCAGTTAGTCAGTGTTCTCCGTTCCTTTGATTCTTTATGGGGTAAATATGCCCGTGAAAAGCAGGACATAAAAATGCTGAATGAGATGAATAATACAGCGTGGGACTGGCCGGACGATATCAGTTGGTGAGGCAGAGACCGTCCAGCAGTGAGTAATACTTTCAGCGAGCTCTTTTACCAAAAATTTCCTCTGAACGTGTCTGACGCTGCCTGAACGCTTCCAGCATGTCATCATTATCCAGTGAACGCTGTGATTTCTTTCCTTCCTGTCTGGGGCGTCGTCGGGAAGGGCCGTCGCCAGAGGGAACTGACTGAGAACGGGTGTTATCTCGGTTACTCTGCACCAGACTGATGAACTCCAGGGTTCGGCCAAGGCACAATCGCGCCCTGATCGATTTCTGACAGGCGGTCGTAAGTGGCGTAAGGAAGTTTTACGGGGGATCCATAAGCCAGCCCGGACCATGATACGCCTTACAGTTTCTTTACCGAGAGTCAGGCGTGGAGCTCTTCGAGCTTTTCACGCGCCAAAGTGGGCCCGAAATCAGCGTAACGCGTCTTAATCAGTTCCAGAGCCTGATCTGCCAGTCCAGGCAATAATTGACGGTTACCGCGCATCCCACATCGTCGACTGACCATGCTAAGCGGTCCGCCTGCACGATAACGAACAAGAAGATGGCGGCATTGTCTGTCGCTGATACCGAGGTGTTCAGCAGCGCGGCGAGTCGTCATGCAGCGTTCGATGACGTCCTGAATAATTTTAATCCGGTTGATCTCTTTCAAAGTAAACACTCCTGAGCTTTCTGCGCTCATGATATGTCTCCCGGTAGTTTAAACGGATCCGTGAGGCTTACCATAACGCGGACATCTGAATTAAGCTACAGGCGGATATTACTATTGAGCCGTTACAAATTTACTACGCATAACGTTAATTATGTTAAATTACAATCATTCAACTGCATGTTCTTTTTTCCTCAAAAAATTCCAGTACAGGCTTTCCTCTCCTCTGGAACTCTTATCTAGCTTCGTAATGCGATAAAAGAGGTGATCAGCAAAAACGCCGCATCGCTAAAGTGTGTTTTAAAGCCGTTGTGCAGGAACAGGAGATAAACATGGCCATGAAGCTCATTAGAAAAAAAACTCCACGGGGTGCCCTGAAACGCTGGTTAACTGAGGAAGAAGAAACTGCCGTTAAAAATATCTTCGGCCACAAGCAGGTGCGCAGTGCGCCGGATCACGCATTGGCGGAACACGTTATTCACGAAATGCGTGAGAGTGAACTCTGGCTGCAGTGCAGCTGCATAGCCGGCGACACGCCCGCGCTCAACAGTGCCAAGCTGATGTCTGAAACCCAGACGCTGTTCCTGTCAGGATTTGGTCACAGTCATGATCCGTCCTGTCCGATGTTCCGGGTCTTTAAAGGCGATGAGGATGCCACCCGTTCAGGAACCCGGAAAGTCACCGGCAGCAAACGACTCAATTACCGAGATTTTTTACCCGCCGACGAGTCGGAAACGACCATTAAAGCGTCGGGCAAGCCGGTGACGGCAGGCGATGACCGAACCCGGCGCAAACGCCGTCCCCGCCTTGCGCGCCTCCTCCTGACGCTCATCGAGGATGCGGGACTGAACACCTTCAGCCCGGTCAGCCCGCTGCCTAACCAGACGGCCAGAATCTGGCTTGACGCCCTCGCGGCCTCAGCGGATGCGCAGGAGTTTATCCGCGGCCGCCGGCTTTCGGAAATCGTGCGCTTTCAGCCAGCGATGGGCGAAGCTGCTCAGGAAAGGCTGATGCTGGCACTGGAGCGCCCGGACGCAAACTGGCCTGCTGGCAAAGCCCGGGTTTTTTATCAAATATTCATGTCGGACCTGGTCAGCCGTGAGCACGTAACCTTTGCGTGGAACGGCGGTGAACGCACGTTCGCCCCGGAGAAAGGTGTCAGCATCAACGGAGAGTCGCAGGAAGGCGTGAGGCCGCCTTACTGGGTGATCCTGGCCTTTCGGCGCGGGGCTGAGGGTTCGGTAATATGCAGTGAAGGATATGCGCACGCCCTGTTCCGGCGCACCTGCCCGGTACCAGTAGACAGCGGACTGGAGCGGCAAACGCTGGAAGGGATAGCAGAAGTGGCCAGATGGCTCAAAGGCAAAGCGGGCGACCTCACCCTGCTGAAACCCCTGTTTGATATTGAGGTGGACGTCGAGGGAGAGAAAGGCTATGTGCTGCCGGATTTTATTATTCAGGCCATAACGCCAGACGGCCGGGAGCATAACGTGATCATTGAGACAATGGGATACACCGATGACGAATACTGCGAGCGGAAAGCCGAACAGCATAAAGGGATGCGGACGCTGGGATTACTGCAGACAGATCCACCCCGTTGGCCACAGGAACTGGATAAGCCCTTTATTAATCACTTATACGGGGTAATGTTGAATCTCGAAGGAGTAAAAATGAGTGACTAGACTCTGCTCTATTGCAGCCTCCCTTAAAGGAATTGCGCACTTTCGGTGTAAAAGCTCAATCCAGGGTAAATGCTGCGTGCCCGCGAGGGGTAGTGAGTTATAGCAAAGTGATAAGCCAACGTGATGGTAAATTGCTGCCGTGTTGTCGCACCGGATGACTGACGTGAATGGATGCTATTCCTTGAAAAAGACCCGTTACTATCCCTCTCTTCCTATATTCTCGTAGCAAAATGTTATAGACAAATAACAGTTGAAATCTTTCATTGAAACGTAAGCGTCTCATTTAGACCGTATTGACACTTAAGCCGATGTGAGATCGACTTTCCACGGCAGCAGATCGCGCAGCCGGTTCACCGGCCAGTCCTGGATATGCCCCAGCACATAGCGCAGCCACGCCTCCGGCTCCACACCATTCAGCCGGCAGGTGCAGATCAGCGAGTACAGCACTGCTGCACGCTCCCCTCCCGTATCTGAACAGGTGAACAGCCAGTTTTTCCGGCCCAGGGCAACGCCGCGCAGCGCGTTCTCCGCGATGTTGTTGTCTATCTCCGCCCACCCGTTGCTGCAGTAGTGGTTCAGCGCATCCCATTGTTTCAGCAGGTACGCGAACGCCTTCGCCGTATCCGAGTGGCGCGACAGCACCTTCATCTGCGACTGTATCCAGTCATACAGCGACTGCATCATGGGGACCGTCTGCTCTTTTCGAACCGCCAGCCGCTCTGCCCTAACTGGCGTCCAGCCTCTATGCGCGGCAGTTTTTCTTCAAAGTGGAGGCGAAGTGCCTCAAGGAGCCATGTCCGGTGTTTCACGCGATAGTGTCCACTAAAAAATAATGGACACTATTTTCCCGGAACCGGAGGGCGCTGCACAGACGGTCTGAATGAGACGCTTACATTGAAACAATAAATGGATTGGCCCCTATATTTCCATACACCATTTATCACTTAACCCATTACTGGTCCGACGCCGCAGATATTCACGTGGTGAACGGTATCCCAGCGCACTGTGCGGATGCCATTCGTTATAGTGTTCGAACGCCACCGCAAGGTACCTCGCTGCTGTCAGCCCATCCGGTTTTGGCATGATGCTGATGTAGTCCCGCTTCATCGTTTTTACGAAGCTCTCGGCCATACCGTTACTTTCCAGGCTGCGCACTGCTGTTGTTTTCGGCTCCAGACCCACCATCTTTGCGAACCGGCGTGTTTCGTGAGCCCGATAGGCCGAGCCATTATCTGTCAGCCATTCAACCGGGGTCGGCGGTAGCCGGTTTCCGAAGCGACGCTCCACCGCACCCAGCATCACATCTTGTACCGTCGCGCTGTCGTACCCTCCGATACTCGCCATCCAGTGCAGCGCTTCACGATCGCAGCAGTCCAGTGCAAAGGTAACCCGCAGTTTCTCTCCATTGTCGCAACGGAACTCGAACCCGTCGGAACACCAACGTCGATTACTTTCTTTTACCGCTACCTTGCCCGTGTGCGCCCGGTTTGATACTGCCAGTGCGGGCCTGTGCTCAAGTAATAACGCATGCTGACGCATGATCCGATAGACTCGTTTGGCGTTAATAACTGCGATGCCTTCATTTTCCGACTGTCTGCGCAACAACGCCCATACCCGCCGGTAGCCGTAGGTCGGAACTTCACCGATAACAGCATGGATACGGTTCAGTGCTTCCGTATCGTCGGGCTGACGCTTGCGTCGGCGATCCTGCCAGTCAGCCGGGCGGTGGGTTATCGCATGAAGCTGCGCACGTGAGACCCGCAAACAGCGACTGACGAAGCTTATTCGCCATCCTCTGGTAACAAGGGTACGTGCGCTATCCACTTTTTTTGCCGGCCGATATCTACGGCTTCACGCAGTAACTCAACTTCCATCGTTTTCTTACCCAACATACGCTGAAACTCTTTGATCTGCTTCATGGCTGCGGCCAGTTCCGACGCGGGAACAACCTGTTCACCGGAAGTGACAGCGGTAAGACTGCCGTCCTGATATTGCTTACGCCAGAGGAACAACTGACTTGCAGCAACACCGTGTTGACGGGCAACCATCGACACAGTCATACCTGGCTCGAAGCTCTGCTGAACGATAGCCATTTTTTCCTGCGGGGTACGTCGTCTGCGGCGCTCAGGGCCTAAAACGTCGATCATCCTCAACTCCATGACTAGTCTAAAACTAGCATTAAGACTATCACTTATTAAGCGAGTCAAAGTGTCTGGATATTCAAGGGGCTAGTCTAATGTATAGGGGTTATGACTTAGACCAATTATTATATTTCGTTATCAGAATTCGATTATGATAATCCGACGAAACCAGAAATCTGGATGCGAGCATGACCGATACTGCCAGGACTGACCACAGCCCATGGGCTGTCTTTCTGATATTTCTCCGATTAGGCCTGACCTCCTTCGGCGGCCCGATTGCCCATCTGGGATACTTCCGTGATGAGTTTGTGACGCGGCGACAGTGGCTGACTGAGCGCAGCTATGCAGATTTGGTCGCTCTGTGCCAGTTCCTTCCGGGACCAGCAAGCAGTCAGGTCGGTATAGCGATCGGGTTGTCCCGGTCTGGTTATACCGGGGCACTTGCCGCATGGGCCGGTTTCACCCTACCGTCAGCAGTTGCGCTAATCCTGTTTGCGCTCGGGATAGCCAGTTACGGTGATGCGATCCCGACTGGCGTGTTGCACGGATTAAAGGTGGTGGCCGTTGCGGTGGTCGCGCAAGCTGTAGGGGGTATGGCTCGCAATCTCTGTCCGGATATACCTCGTATCACTGTCATGGCGGCAGCGACCTGCTTTGCGCTTCTTGTTCCGTCCGCCTGGGGGCAGGTGGGGAGCATCGTTATTGCGGCTGTCATTGGTTTGTTGCTGTTCAAACCACAGCAGGTGACGGCACATGACCCGTTGCCTATTTCCATACGGCGTCGCGTCGCGCTATTCTGGCTCATGTTGTTTTTTGTACTATTAACAGGGCTGCCATCGCTAACAGCGATATTCCCAAATCAGACTCTGCTAATGGTGGAAACTTTCTACCGAACTGGATCACTGGTTTTTGGCGGTGGGCATGTCGTGCTACCGTTGCTGCAAGCTGAAGTGGTGCCTTCCGGCTGGGTCAGCAATGATACATTTCTGACAGGCTACGGCGCTACCCAGGCTGTTCCTGGCCCTTTGTTTACTTTTGCGGCTTTTCTCGGAGCCTCAATGAGCCAGTTCCCTTCTGGCTGGTTGGGTGGTCTGATCTGCCTACTGGCGATTTTCGCGCCGTCCTTCCTGCTGATTGTAGGTGCGTTGCCGTTCTGGGAAAGTTTGCGCCGCAATACCCATACACAAGCGGCTTTGATGGGTATTAATGCGGCTGTAGTTGGCCTGCTGCTGGCAGCTCTCTATCAACCAGTATGGATTAGCGCGATTCACGCACCGCAAGACTTCGGCCTTGCACTTGTGGCACTGGTCGCTCTGATGTTCTGGAAGCTGCCGCCGTGGTTGGTCGTAGTGAGTAGTGGTGTCGCGGGGTGGTTGTTGAGTGTGGCACTGTGAGATTCCTGACCTGACAGACAAAGGGCTTTACGGCCGTTTGCAGATTCTGCATCACGCAACTAAAGAACCAGTCTTTGGCCTCGGCCTCATTGAGGAATTAAGACATCGCGGTTACGATCTTAGCCAAGGTACCTTATTCAGCGTCACGTGTTTGTCTGCTGTGTACCCAGGGTGTGTGAAAACTGCTGATCACTTTTTGGTCTAAGCAGTGACTTAATATGATCAACCATTCTTGATAAACCCATGCGTAAACCCACTTTATTTATTAAAATTAGAAGGATACAATTACATATTGCGGGTGCAGATATGACCCATCACATTAAAGGTCAGGGCAGACATCAGGTGACGTTGCTGCCTGAAGTGCTGGATGATTTTGTCACCGAGGATAACCCAGTCAGAGTTGTTGATGTA
>NZ_JAFMOS010000551.1 GCF_019049755.1 Rahnella perminowiae | reverse complement strand
TTATAAGAGAATTCCTACCCTGAAGATAATACCATAAGTAAACAGAACGTAAGGAATAAGTAAGTTTCATAAAAAAATCCGCAGGCTTTCGCACTGCGGATTTTTATTACTGAAGCACGTTAAGCGTTAGCCAAGCTGTTTACGGGCATTGCGGAACATGCGCATCCACGGGCTGTCTTCGCCCCATTCTTCCGGATGCCATGAGTTGCTGACAGTGCGGAAAACGCGCTCCGGATGCGGCATCATCACGGTAACGCGGCCTGACAGGTTGGTCACCGCCGTGATGCCGTTCGGAGAGCCGTTCGGGTTCGCCGGATAGCTTTCGGTCGCCTGACCGTTGTTATCCACGAAACGCAGCGCTACCAGATTACTGTGCTCAATTTGCGCCAGATGCGCGGCGTCACGCACTTCCACATGCCCTTCCCCGTGGGAAACGGCGATTGGCATACGTGAACCGGCCATACCCTGCATGAACATCGACGGGCTGGCAGCCACTTCCACCAGGCTGAAACGTGCTTCGAAACGGTCAGACAGGTTACGCACGAAGCGTGGCCAATGTTCCGCACCGGGGATCAGCTCTTTCAGGTTAGACATCATCTGACAGCCGTTACACACACCCAGCGCCAGCGTTTGCGGACGGTGGAAGAATTCTTCGAACTCTTCACGCACGCGGTCATTGAACAGAACTGATTTCGCCCAGCCTTCACCCGCGCCCAGCACATCACCGTAAGAGAATCCGCCGCACGCCACCAGCGTATGGAAATCCTGCAAATCCCGGCGACCGGCCAGCAAATCACTCATGTGGACATCAACCGCATCAAAACCGGCACGGTGGAAGGCAGCCGCCATTTCAACGTGGGAGTTCACGCCCTGCTCACGCAGCACGGCAACTTTCGGACGCGCGCCCTTCGCGATGTAAGGTGCGGCCACATCTTCGTCAGGGGCAAAGGTCAGTTTGACGTTCAGCCCCGGATCCAGATCATTGGTTTTCGCCTGATGTTCCTGATCGGCACATTCAGGGTTGTCGCGCAGACGTTGCATCTGCCAGGTCGTTTCAGCCCACCAGGTACGCAGCGTGGTGCGGCTTTCGCTGTACACCGGCTTGTCACCAGAAGAAATGATGAAGCGGTCACCGGTTTCGACGCTGCCGAGGTAATGCGTGCAATCCGCCAGACCAAAATCAGCCAGCGTTTTCTCAACCGCTTCACGGTCTGATGCACGGATCTGGATCACCGCGCCCAGTTCTTCGTTGAACAATGCCGCCAGCGCATCAGTGCCCAGCGCCGCGATATCTGCGGTCAGGCCGCAATGCCCTGCGAAGGCCATTTCAGCCAGCGTCACCAGCAGACCACCGTCGGAACGGTCATGATATGCCAGTAATTTCTGCTCAGACACCAGCGCCTGCATGGCATTGAAGAAGCCGCCCAGTTGCTCTGCGCTGCGCACATCCGCCGGCGTATTGCCGAGCTGACGGTAAACCTGTGCCAGCGCCGTTGCACCCAGTGCGTTATGACCGGCCCCCAGATCCACCAGCAGCAACGCGGTGTCACCTTTATCGGTGCGCAGTTGTGGCGTCACGGTATGACGAACGTCTTCGACACGGGCAAACGCGGTGATCACCAGTGACAACGGCGAAGTCATCTCGCGTTGTTCGTTACCTTCCTGCCAGCGGGTTTTCATCGACATGGAGTCTTTGCCCACCGGGATGGTAATGCCCAGCGCCGGACAAAGTTCTTCGCCTACCGCTTTCACGGCGGCGTATAAACCGGCATCTTCCCCAGGATGACCGGCCGCAGACATCCAGTTAGCAGAAAGCTTAACGCGTTTCAGGCTGCCGATTTCTACCGCCGCGATATTCGTCAGTGCTTCGCCAACGGCCATGCGACCGGAAGCGGCGAAATCCAGCAAGGCAACCGGCGCACGTTCGCCCAGTGACATCGCTTCGCCGTGGTAGCTGTCGAGGCTGGCGGTGGTGACTGCGCAGTCGGCTACCGGGATCTGCCACGGGCCGACCATCTGGTCACGTGCGACCATACCGGTGACAGTGCGGTCACCGATGGTGATCAGGAAGGTTTTCTCGGCCACGGCCGGCAGATGCAGAACACGGTTTACCGCTTCAGCAATCTGAATATTTTCCGCATTCAGGTTATCGCCTTTGGCTTTCAGCGTGGTGACGTCGCGGGTCATTTTTGGCGTTTTGCCCAGCAGCACATCCAGCGGCATATCTATTGGCTGGTTGTCGAAATGGCTGTCTTCCAGAGAAAGATGCATTTCTTCAGTGGCTTCGCCGATGACCGCATAAGGAGCGCGTTCGCGCTGGCAGATCGCATCGAACTGTTCCAGCTGCGCCGGAGAAACCGCCAGCACATAACGTTCCTGCGATTCGTTACACCAGACTTCCAGCGGGCTCATACCCGGTTCGTCGTTGAGGATATCGCGCAGCCGGAAACGGCCGCCACGGTTACCATCACTGACCAGCTCCGGCATGGCATTCGATAAACCGCCCGCACCGACGTCATGGATAAATAAAATCGGGTTGGCTTCGCCCAGTTGCCAGCAGCGGTCGATCACTTCCTGACAACGGCGTTCCATTTCCGGGTTGTCGCGCTGTACGGAAGCAAAATCCAGATCGGCATCAGACTGACCGGAAGCCATAGAAGATGCCGCACCGCCGCCCAGACCGATATTCATCGCCGGACCACCAAGAACGATCAGTTTCGCGCCAACGGTGATTTCACCTTTTTGTACGTGATCAGCACGGATGTTACCGATACCGCCCGCCAGCATGATCGGTTTATGATAACCGCGCAGCTCCGGGCCGTTGTGGCTGTTGACGTTTTCTTCATAAGTACGGAAGTAGCCCAGTAATGCCGGACGACCAAATTCGTTGTTAAATGCGGCCCCGCCCAGCGGACCGTCGGTCATAATATCCAGCGCGGTAACGATACGATCCGGCTTACCAAAGTCTTCTTCCCATGGTTGTTCAAAACCCGGAATACGCAGGTTGGAAACGGAGAAACCGACCAGACCGGCTTTAGGTTTCGCACCACGGCCGGTTGCGCCTTCATCACGGATTTCGCCGCCGGAACCGGTGGCCGCACCCGGCCACGGAGAGATCGCCGTCGGGTGGTTATGGGTTTCGACCTTCATCAGGATATGCGCCTGCTCCTGATGAAAATCGTACAGACCGTCTTTTGCATCAGCGTAGAAACGGCCGACCTGTGAACCTTCCATCACGGCGGCGTTATCTTTATACGCGGACAGCACGTGATCAGGGGTGTGTTCGAAGGTGTTCTTAATCATCTTAAACAGGGATTTCGGCTGCGTTTTACCGTCGATAATCCAGTCTGCGTTGAAGATTTTGTGACGACAGTGTTCTGAGTTTGCCTGTGCGAACATATACAGTTCGATATCCGTCGGGTTGCGCCCCAACGACGTAAAGGCAGCCATCAGATAATCAATTTCGTCCTGCGCCAGCGCCAGACCTAATTTGGTATTGGCGGCTTCCAGTGCGCCACGGCCCTCACCGAGGATATCCACATGTTGCACAGGGGCAGGCTGGTGCTGTGCAAACAGCGCGCTGGCGTCTTCCAGCTGGCCAAAGACGGTTTCCATCATGCGGTCATGCAGCAAGGCACCCAGTTCGCTCCACTGGGCTTCGGTCAGTTGCGGTGCCTGAACATAAAATGCCAGACCGCGCTCCAGACGCAGAACCTGTGACAGGCCGCAATTGTGTGCGATATCGGTAGCTTTGGAAGACCATGGAGAAATGGTGCCGGGGCGCGGGGTCACTAACAGTAAACGACCAGAAGGAGCATGTTCAGCGAGAGAAGGACCGTATTTCAGAAGGCGTTGTAACTTGGTTTGTTCGTCCGAATTCAGCGGCGCGCTGACATCGGCAAAGTGTACATATTCGGCGTAAATATCGCTGACCGGAAGGCGGACTTCCTGACAACGGGACAACAATTTATTAATGCGAAAAGCCGACAAAGCGGGCGAACCACGCAGTATTTCCATAATGACAGATCTCTCGTCTTCGAAGACACTGACCACAGTGCTTCATTGGGCGCAACAGGGGGAAAACGCGGGCTATTATAAAGAAAGCTGGCGTCCGACGAAACCGTTTGCGCAGGGAAACTTGATATTCATTTATAGGCCCACATATCTTGCGGGTATCATGAATAAAGTTGCAGACTGCCGTTTTGTTGAGCAAAATGCGTCAGCACTGGGGATATAACCATACTAACTGCACAGCATAGCGTAAAAAAACAAGAGCGCCGCAGCGAGATAACTATTTGACGCGACTAAAAATTAATTATGTCCTGATGGGGATCGCCGCCCTGTTACTGGCGCTGGCTTTATGGCCCGCAGTCCCGTGGCACAGAGGTGAAGGCGACCAGCTGGATCACATAAAATCCCGTGGAGAATTGCGCGTAAGCACGCTCAATTCTCCACTGACTTTTATGGAATCTCCGGAAGGTAATCTCGGCTTCGATTACGAACTGGCTAAACGCTTTGCAGATTATCTGGGCGTGCGGCTGGTCGTGACACAGCACACCACCATCGAGAGCATGTTTGACGATCTGGACCATGATCATACTGACCTGCTGGCTTCCGGGCTGGTATATAACAATGCGCGGCTGAAAAACTACCGCGCCGGTCCGGAGTACTATTCCGTTTCCCAGCAGCTGGTTTACCGGCAGGGTGCCGTGCGTCCGAAAAGCTTTGCGGACATCAAAGGCTCGCTGGTGGTGTCTGCCGGCAGCGCACATATCGCCACACTCGAAGACGCCAGTAAAAAGTATCCCGGCCTCACGTGGACCACGACCGATAAGATGTCGCCACGCGATTTGTTGCAGCAAGTCGAGAACGGCAAACTCGATTATACGCTGGGCGATTCGGTGACTATCGCGCTGATGCAGCGCGTCTATCCGCGTCTGGCGGTGGCTTTTGATGCCACTGATGACGAACCCGTGACCTGGTACTACCGCAAGCAACCTGATGACGACAGCCTCTCGGCCGCCATGCTGGACTTTTTCAGCCAGATTTCTGAAGACGGTACACTGGAAAAGCTGGAGGAGAAATATCTCGGGCATGTGGGCGATTTTGATTACGTCGATACCCGGACTTTCCTTAACGCCATCGACAGTACGCTGCCGGATTTACAGCCGCTGTTTGAAAAATATGCCGGGAATATTGACTGGCGTTTACTGGCTGCCATCGCCTATCAGGAGTCACATTGGGATCCGCAGGCGAAATCCCCGACCGGCGTACGGGGTGTGATGATGCTGACCCGTGCAACCGCTGGCGGGCTGAATGTCGACGACCGTACTGACGCCGAACAGAGCATTCGCGGCGGTGCCCAGTATCTGTCGCATCTGATGGATAAAATGCCGGAATCAATTCCGCAGGATGAACGGATCTGGTTTGCCCTTGCCGCTTATAACATGGGTTATGGTCATATGCTGGATGCCCGTAAGCTGACGGCGCAGCAAAAAGGCAATCCTGACAGCTGGGCTGATGTGAAGCAACGCTTGCCGATGCTGAATCAGAAACGCTTCTTCAGCCGGACGACTTACGGATATGCGCGTGGTACGCAGGCGTATAACTATGTGGAGAATATCCGTCGTTATCAGCTGAGTCTGGTGGGATACCTGATGGAAAAGGAAAAACAGCAGGCACAGAAAGCCGCCTTACAGGCTCAGTTAGGTCAGGGGTATCCGGTGGTCAATGCGCAGGAAGCCCTGGCACCGTAAGGCTGGCAGGGCTGTTTTCAGGCCTGTTCATCCGACGCATTACCCGCCTGAGCAGCACGCTCTGCCAGTCGCAGCGCTTTTTTCTGACTGCGGCGAAAACGGAAAAAACGACTCAGTTGTTCCGAACAGGCTTCTGCCAGTACACCCGCAGTAATGTCTATCTGATGATTCATGCCCGGATGGCGCAGTATATCGAGCAACGATCCCGCAGCACCGGTTTTGGCGTCAGCGGCACCATACACCACGCGGCGGATCCGGCTGTGGATCATCGCCCCGGCGCACATAACACAAGGTTCCAGCGTGACGTAAAGTGTGGCGTCAAGCAGGCGATAATTGCGTATGGTGTCACCGCCCTGACGTAATGCCATGATTTCCGCATGCGCTGTCGGATCATGATGACCGATAGACCGGTTCCAGCCTTCGCCAATCACCTGATTGTCTAAAATCAGCACTGCCCCCACCGGCACTTCGCCTTCGTCCTGCGCTTTCAGCGCCAGCGTCATGGCATACCGCATCCAGTGTTCATCATCATTTATTACTGCCAATTCTGCGTCTGCCACTTCAACCTCAATTATTTTTTACCGGCAGACATTTTAGCTGAATTTTGTGCTGGCCGTTATTCGAGTTGCTGTAACTCACCCTGTTTACTGACGCGAAAACGGTGTTCACAAAAGAACAATAACGGGTTGTCCTGCTTACTGTCGCTGTATCCGCTGTAAAGTTTAAGCGGAGAACCAATGCGGCTTTCGAGCTGCACCACTTTCTCCTCACCCAGGCAACGCAAGGGTAACACCCAACCGCCTTTACCCCGGGCGATCCGGCTGCCGACCAGACGGACCTGTGGCAAAAACAGGGACGTATTATAGACCTGCTTTACCAGATTCTCCGGTGATCCGGTGATCAACCAGACTTCAGTATCATCGCTGTCGAGATATTCACGCAGCCTGCGCTGCACCACCGGAAACTCCACCACTTTCTCGCGAAAGGCAGTCACAAATTGCAGCTCCAGCGCTTTTAGCCGCGCTTCACTGTGACCAAAAGTAATAGCCCACAGTAACAGGCTCATCGGCCAGCGCGCGGCGCGCCCATGTATAAACAGTCCGATTCCTATCAGCGGCAGAACCGGCACGACTAAAATCAGATTCTGCGGCATCCGTCTGAGCAAAAATCGCAGAAAGCTGCCGAACATATCCTGCTGGTGCAGCGTGCCATCAAGATCAAAAAAGACTACCCGCCGATCAGGCTTCGTACTCAATCCGTTACTCCTCGGGATCGTTGAACCCCATCAACCAGGTAAAAATAAAACCAGCCAATACCGTAATGACTAAACCCGTCAGATACAACATCACTTTGCCGGAAATAATGGTCAGTGCCAGCGGCAGTCCGGAAATACCAAACGTGATGACCGTCGCGACTTTCCAGTAACAGATTAGCGCACCCCCGACGGCTCCGCCCAGACACGCACCAATAAAAGGACGACCGAGCGGCAAGGTAACACCGAATATTAATGGTTCACCAATACCGAGAATACCCACCGGCAGCGCGCCTTTAATCACTTTTTTCAGCCGTGTGTTTCGGGTTTTAATATACACCGCAATTGCCGCGCCCACCTGCCCCACGCCCGCCATGGCTAAAATCGGCAGCAGTGGATTAGAACCATGTGCCTGGATCAGCTCAACGTGGATCGGCACCAGCCCCTGATGCAGCCCGGATAATACCAGCGGCAAAAATGTCCCCGCCAGTATCGCGCCCACCAGTAATCCACCTTTATCGATGGCAATATTGACACCCTGCGCGATACCGTCAGAGATATAACCACCGACAGGCTGAAGGATAACAATCGCCAGTGTCGCAGTGATAAGGGTCGTCATCAGCGGATTAAGGATCAGTTCGACAGATTCCGGCAACCACTGACGCAGCCTCTTCTCCAGCCAGCACATCAGCGCGACGACCAGTAATACAGCGATCACACCGCCGCGCCCCGGCTGTAAAGTTTCACCAAACAGGGTAATTTGCGCCAGTGCAGGGCTGGAGAGGATCCCCGCCATCACACCGCCCATGGCCTGAGAACCGCCGAAAACGCGCGCCGCGTTCACGCCGACTAAAATATTCATGATGGCAAACACAGCACCACCAAAAATCGCCAGCAAGCCAAGCACGTTAGGATAATCAAGGGCAATGGAACCGGCGATATCCGGCCGTTTGAGCAGGTTAATAATGCCCATAATCAGCCCTGAGGCAATAAATGCCGGGATCAGCGGGATAAAGACATCAGCCAGTTTGCGCAGCGCCCCGCTCATCGGTGCAGAGTACTTCGCTTTGGCGCTGGCTTTATTCCGGGCAATGTCATTTTCTCCCGACGAATTTGCCGTCCCTGCCGGACTCAGCAACAGACGCATCGCATCCACCACTTTTGCCGCCGCACCCGGGCCAACAATAAACTGATGCTGGTCACCTTGTTTAAGATATCCTTTGATACCTTCCAGTGTTTTCAGGCTGACCAGATCCAGCCGGTTATCGTCATACACTGCCACGCGGACGCGGGTCATGCAGTTTTCCAGCTTGCTGATATTCCCTTCACCGCCGACGCCCTGCAAAATCTTCGCAGCCAGCAGATGAGTTTTATCCATTGCCATCGCCATGCTTAACTCCTTGAGTTTAATCAGTCAGTGCCGCGCGCAGGAATCCATGGTGTTTAGTCAGTCGTATTTTGGCCTGCTCCGCGTCAATGCCTGCCAGCACCATCAGAATGGCCGGTTTGACTTCAAAATCGGTTTGAGAGAGTGCCTGTTCAGCATCAGCACGGGAGGCCCCTGTGGCCTCAACAACGATCCGGCAGGCACGATCGACCAGCTTCACATTGGTCGCCTTCACATCTACCATCAGGTTCTGATAAACCTTGCCACTTTTGACCATCGCCCCGGTTGAAATCATATTCAGCACCAGCTTCTGCGCCGTGCCGGATTTCAGACGGGTTGAACCGGTCAGCGCTTCCGGCCCGACAACCGGAGAAATCGCGATAGCCGCCTCGCGGGCAATTGGCGAATCCGGGTTACAGGAAATCGCCACTGTGGCGCAGCCCGTTTCGAAGGCATAGCGCAAAGCACCGATGACATAAGGGGTGCGTCCGCTTGCGGCTAATCCGACGACGGTGTCATCCGCGTTCAGATTGATGTTTTTTAAGTCTTCAACGCCCAGCGATTCACTGTCTTCCGCACCTTCTACCGCTTTGAGCAGCGCACCCGGCCCGCCGGCAATCAGCCCGACAACCATGCCGTGCGGCACGCCAAACGTTGGCGGACATTCCGAAGCATCCAGAACGCCAAGACGTCCGCTGGTGCCGGCACCAAGGTAAATCAGGCGTCCGCCGGATTTAAAAGAAGCCGCCGCTTTATCAATAGCCTGTGCGATATAAGGCAGAACTTTATTGATGGCTTCCGGCACTTTGCGGTCTTCCTGATTGAAGCAGGTGGCCAATTCCAGTGAAGACATTTCATCTAAGTTCATCGTATCCGGATTGCGACTTTCAGAAACGAGTGCGCCTAAATTGAGTGGACGATTCATGATTCTCTCCTGAATTTTTAATTCAAAATTATTACACAATAGTTGAATATATTATTCATCAATACGAGGAATATTTGCTACTTTAGATAACATAATCCGTAAAACGTGATGTAAGTATTCAGAGACACCGGGATAACCCACCATGAGTTGTATGATCCGTATCCGTCAGCTTTATCCGACGCTGGCGCAAAATGACCGCAAACTGGCTGATTTTCTCCTCGCGCATCCGGAAAAAGCGCGCCATATGAGTTCGCAGAAACTGGCTGAAAAGGCCGGTGTCAGCCAGTCTGGCGTGGTGAAATTTGCCCAAAAACTGGGATATAAAGGCTTCCCGGCGCTGAAACTGGCAATGAGTGAAACACTGGCATCGCCGGAAAACAGTGAGCCGGTCACTGTACATAATCAGATTTTAAGCACCGACAGCCTGCATGTTGTGGGTGAGAAATTACTGGCTGAGAAACAATCGGCGCTTCGTGCAACCCTGGATATCAACAGCGAGCCACGGCTGCAAATTGCGTTGTCGATGCTCGCCGGTGCCCGAAAAATTGTGCTAAGTGGCATTGGCGCATCCGGATTAGTGGCAAAGGATTTAGCGTATAAGCTGCTGAAAATCGGGGTCACGGCAATTGCCGAATCCGATACGCATGTTCTGGTTGCCACCGCACAGGCGCTGTCGAAAGAAGATTTATTGCTGGCGATTTCGTTCAGCGGTGAACGGAGCGAAATCAATCTTGCGGCAAAGGTCGCCCGCGAGAGTGGGGCAAAAGTCCTGGCCATCACCGGTTTTTCACCTAATACCCTGCAACAGCAGGCAGACCATTGTTTGTATACGGTCGCAGATTTACCCGCAACCCGCGGCGCAGCCCTCTCCGCCAGTACGGCGCAATATTCCCTGACGGATTTATTGTTCGTCGCACTGGTTCAGCAAGATACGGCGCATGCACCGGAGCGTATCCGTCACAGCGAAGAATTGGTGAAAAAGCTGGTTTGATCCGGATCATTTGAAGGATGGAAAGGTACGCGAGCAGAACCTACGCCAGCGCAATTCTGCTATACTGCGCGCCCTGATTATTGATCTGTTTATTGAATATAAGAGAAAACGCCATGGCCCTGTTGATCACACACAAATGCATTAATTGCGATATGTGCGAACCGGAGTGCCCGAATCAGGCGATTTCAATGGGCAGTGAGATTTACGAAATCGACAGCGATCGTTGTACGGAATGCGTCGGTCATTATGATAAACCGACCTGCCAAAGCGTCTGCCCGATCGACAATACCATCATCATTAATCCGCAACACACCGAAACCAACGAACAGCTTTGGGATAAGTTTGTGGTATTGCATCACACCGTATAATTAACGGCGTGATGCATTTTCAAAACCACCCAAAATAATTCGAGCGGGAGGAAGGCGGCAAGTGAAGTGATCCCGATGAGCTTATTCAGGTAAGTGATTCGGATCACTGAAAGCAGCCAACGCATCTGCCGCTTGCAGTACGGAGGGATTAGTTCTCGATAATTACCGTGGCACAGGCATAACGCCTTTCATCAGCCAGCGTAACATGGACTGATTTCACCCCCATTTCTGCAGCCATTTCCGCCGCGCGGGCATGAAAAACCAGCCCCGGTTTTCCCAGCACATCATTGACGACTTCAAATTGCTCAAATGCCAGACCGTTGCGGATCCCGGTTCCCAGCGCTTTAGCCGCGGCCTCCTTGACAGCAAACCGCTTCGCGAGGAAACGTACCGGCTGTTGGTGCTGCTGATACACAGACCATTCATTCGCGCACAAAATACGCTTCGCCAGACGGTCGCCGCTGCGTTCAATTACCGCTTCGATACGGGAAATTTCAACGATATCCGTACCTAAA
The DNA here is from genome assembly GCF_019049755.1 of Rahnella perminowiae. Taxonomy (GTDB): domain Bacteria; phylum Pseudomonadota; class Gammaproteobacteria; order Enterobacterales; family Enterobacteriaceae; genus Rahnella; species Rahnella perminowiae. The sequence continues at coordinate 6,495 of NZ_JAFMOS010000551.1, read as the reverse complement.
CCTAAAATGCTCATTACCGGCGCGCTTCCCGCATCAGGTTTTTCATTTCGCGTACTGCACCGGACAATCCGTCAATAACAGCCTGACCGATAATCGCATGGCCGATATTGAGCTCATGCATTTCGGGCAGTGCGGCGATCGGCTGCACGTTATGGTAAGTCAATCCGTGGCCGGCGTTCACTTTCAGCCCCTTACCGGCTGCATAAGCTGCGCCCTGTTTAATACGCTCCAGCTCGGCCTGACGCTCAAGGTCATTTTTCGCCTCCGCATAAGCACCGGTATGGATTTCGATGTAAGGCGCCCCCACAGCGACGGCCGCATCAATCTGGCGCATATCCGGGTCGATAAACAGGGAAACCAGAATGCCCGCTTCGCTTAGGCGCGTGACCGCAACGGTCATTTTATCCAGCTGACCGGCGACATCCAGCCCCCCCTCAGTGGTCACTTCTTCGCGTTTTTCCGGCACCAGACAGCAGAAATGCGGCAGAATTTCGCAGGCAATACCGACCATCTCGTCGGTGACGGCCATTTCCAGATTCATGCGGGTTTGGATAGTCTGACGCAGAAGACGTACATCACGGTCGGTGATATGACGACGATCTTCACGCAGGTGGACGGTGATCCCATCAGCACCAGCCTGTTCAGCGATAAATGCCGCCTGAACCGGATCAGGGTATGCCGTACCGCGTGCATTACGCAATGTCGCGATATGATCAATGTTAACGCCCAACAGCAACTCAGCCATAACAGCTCCAGGTTTAAGAATGAATTGATTGATGAATGGAACAAAACGCTAATTCCTGCAGTTTACACCTTTGAGAGTGGCGGCGTGTAGCCCGGATTCCGAATTAGCGGGAAGAATTATCAGAAGGTGATACAGGTTTTTTAACCTGAAACTGGCGGAACAGCTCGCGGCTTTTCAGGGGCTTACCGCCAAGGTAAGGTTTGAGCGCCATGCGGGTGAAACGCTTTGCAGCCCGCAGCGTTGAGACATCCGGGAATTCACGGCTGGCCAGTGCTTTTAAATCCCGGCCGGTAAAGCTGGAATGATCAATCACCAGACTGGCAATAAAGCCTTTTTCTTCACGGTAACGGTACGTCATGGTGTCACTGACTTCTTCACCGCTGCCTGCGCAATGCAGAAAATCCACGCCGTAACCCAGATGGTGCAATAGGGAAAGTTCGAACTGACGTAATGCATATTCAGGAGATGCGCTGGCACTCGCGAGATTTTGCAAACAGTTGAGATAATCGAAGAACAATGATGAGTAATTAGCTTCCTGCTCAAGCACCCGTGAAACGAGCTCATTGACGTACAAGCCGCTGTAAAGCATCAGCCCGGAAAGAGGAAGAGCAAGGGAGACAGGTTCAGCATTACGCAGGGTTTTCACTTCTCCCCGCCCGCTCCAGCGAACCAGTAAAGGAGTAAAAGGCTGCAGGCAGCCTTTTAAATTGGACCGGCGGCCACGCGCACCTTTAGCCAGTATGCGTACCCGCCCTTGCCCCTCAGTGAACAAATCCAACATTAAGCTGGTTTCACTGTAAGGTCGCCCATGCAAAACAAATGCGCGTTGCCAGCCTTCCATAGGCGCGGACCTTATAAATCGTCTACATAACCCAGACTGCGCAACGCACGTTCGTCGTCTGCCCAGCCGGATTTGACCTTAACCCACAACTCAAGATGGACTTTCGCTTCGAACATGTTCTCCATGTCGTGACGCGCTTCGATCCCGATTGTCTTGATTTTAGAGCCTTTATTACCGATAACCATTTTCTTCTGGCCTTCACGTTCTACCAGAATCAGGCCATTAATGTCGTATCCGCCCCGTTCATTGCTGACAAAGCGTTCGATTTCAACGGTCACTGAATATGGCAACTCTTCGCCCAGAAAGCGCATCAGTTTTTCACGGATGATTTCAGAAGCCATAAAGCGCTGGGAACGGTCAGTAATGTAATCCTCGGGGAAGTGATGAATCGCTTCCGGCAGGCGTTTTCGCACCAGAGCTGCGATGGTATCAACGTTGGTACCTTTCTCTGCGGAGATAGGTACGATATCGACGAAGTTCATCTGCTCACTCAGGAATTGCAAATGTGGCAATAATTTAGATTTATCGGTGACGTTATCAATCTTGTTGATTGCCAGCAGAACCGGTGATTTCAAATCACGCAGTTTGTTGACCACCATTTCGTCATCGGCAGTCCAGTTAGTGCCTTCAACAACGAAGATCACCAGTTCAACATCACCGATTGAGCTGCTTGCAGCGCGGTTCATCAGACGGTTGATGGCACGTTTTTCTTCAATGTGCAGCCCCGGGGTGTCCACGTAAATAGCCTGATAGGGCCCTTCGGTATGGATACCCATGATGCGGTGACGCGTGGTTTGCGGTTTGCGGGAAGTAATGGAGATTTTTTGCCCCAATAATTCATTCAGCAAGGTAGATTTACCGACGTTAGGACGGCCTACGATTGCAACAAAACCACAGTAATTCTTTTCTTCGCTCATTCAAGCTCCAGCTGTATCAGCGCTTGTTCCGCTGCCGCCTGCTCGGCTTTACGGCGGCTTGAACCGGTTCCTACAACCGGCTGGCTCAAGCCACTGACCTGGCAGTGGATGGTAAACTCCTGATCGTGCGCTTCACCGCGAACCTGCACAACCAGATAAGAAGGCAACGGCAGATGGCGACCTTGTAAAAACTCCTGTAAACGGGTTTTTGGGTCTTTCTGCTTATCACCGGGACTGATTTCGTCTAAACGACTACGGTACCAATCGAGAATCAGCTTTTCGACGGTCTGGATATCACTGTCCAGGAACACGCCGCCAATGAGTGCCTCCACCGTATCCGCAAGAATCGACTCGCGGCGGAAACCACCACTTTTCAATTCGCCCGGTCCTAAGCGTAAACATTCGCCGAGATCGAATTCACGTGCCATTTCCGCGAGCGTATTTCCACGTACCAGCGTGGCACGCATACGACTCATATCGCCCTCGTCTACGCGAGGAAAACGATGATACAACGCGTTAGCAATGACATAACTAAGAATTGAGTCACCCAGGAACTCTAAACGCTCATTGTGTTTACTGCTTGCGCTGCGGTGAGTCAGTGCCTGCAATAAAAGCTCCTGCTGTTGAAAAGTGTAGCCCAGCTTCCGCTGAAGCCTGTTTATTACGATGGGATTCATGAGTTACCAATAGACTAAGAATGCGTCAAAAACTTCAGCATACGGAACAGGCCTGCTTCGCCCTAAGCCAATCCAAAGCTGTTTCGTTTGCAGTGGCTCCCTCAGTTCGTTTTAAATTAAAACGTAAAATCAGGGGAGCCAACTTTTATCGCCCGAAAGGATATTCTACAACGAGTGGAAATATAATGCTGCGGTAATAGGCACCATTAAATTAATGAATTCCACCGATTCGGCTTAAACGAACACCGGTAGGCCATTCACCTTCCTGTTTTTTAAAGCTCATCCAAATTGCGGAAGCTTTACCCACTAAGTTCTGTTCCGGAACAAAACCCCAGTAACGGCTGTCAGCGCTGTTATCACGGTTATCGCCCATCATGAAATAATGGCCGGCCGGCACCACCCAAGTTCCCAGTGGCTGACCCGGTTGCTGATAATAAGCACCCAGTTGGTCACGCGCGCCTGGCACAGTCAGAATACGATGCGTCACATTACCCAGGGTTTCATTGCGCTGCACAAGACGGACGCCGTCTTGTGGCACGTTACTGGTCGGTGGCGTTTCAAAGAAACCACTGCTGGCTTCGCCACCTGAAGACTGACCAAAAGTCTGTACGAAATCACTGGCAACGCCGGTGTCATATGTCACCGCCAGTGCGGTGGTGCAATTTTTGCCGGTTTCACAGGCAGGCTGAACGGTCACCTGCTTGCTGAACGGATCATATGTCACTTTGTCACCCGGTAAGCCTACCAGACGTTTAATATAGTCCACGCTCGGATTTTGCGGATATTTAAATACCACAACATCGCCACGTTTCGGCTCACCCGTTGGGATCAGCTTAGTCTGCGTAATAGGATCTTTCAGGCCGTACGCATATTTTTCAACCACAATGAAATCGCCAATAAGCAGCGTTGGCATCATGGAGCCGGACGGGATCTGGAAAGGCTCATAAATAAATGAACGCACCACAAACACAACCAACAATACCGGGAATACCGAGGCACAGGTTTCTACCCAGCCCGGTTGCTTCGCCACTTTGTTCAACGTTGAATCGTCAACAGCACCACCCGTTTCAGCCTTAATTTTAGCAATTTTAGCCCGGCGTGCAGGTGCCAGCTTGAAACGATCAAGGCACCAGATAATCCCAGACACCAGCGTTGCAATCGCCAGAATCAGGGCAAACATGTTAGCCATGCATACTCCCTACAACTCAATTAAGGGTTTACTTGCTGTCTTTACCCACGTGAAGAATGGCCAGGAACGCTTCTTGTGGTAACTCGACGTTACCCACTTGTTTCATGCGTTTCTTACCATCTTTCTGTTTCTGCAAAAGTTTTTTCTTACGGCTGACGTCGCCGCCATAACATTTGGCGAGAACGTTTTTACGTAATTGCTTCACGGTTGAACGGGCAATGATATGAGCACCAATCGCCGCCTGGATAGCAATATCGAACTGCTGACGCGGGATCAGTTCCTGCATCTTCTCGACCAGCTGGCGTCCACGGAACTGGGAATTGCCACGGTGAGTGATCAGCGCCAATGCATCCACACGGTCGCCGTTGATTAGAACATCAACACGCACCATGTCAGAAGCCTGAAAACGTTTGAAATTGTAATCAAGTGACGCATAACCGCGTGACGTTGACTTCAGGCGGTCAAAGAAATCGAGTACGACTTCCGCCATCGGGATTTCATAAGTCAGTGCGACCTGGTTGCCGTGGTAAACCATGTTGGTCTGTACGCCACGTTTTTCAATACACAACGTAATCACGCTGCCCAGATATTCCTGAGGCATCAGCATGTGACACTCGGCGATAGGCTCACGCAGTTCCAGAATGTTATTCAACGCTGGCAATTTAGACGGGCTGTCTACATAAACAGTTTCGTTGCTGGTCGTCAGAACTTCATAAACTACGGTCGGTGCCGTGGTGATCAGATCCAGATCGTATTCACGTTCCAGACGTTCCTGAATGATTTCCATGTGCAACAGCCCCAGGAAACCACAGCGGAAACCGAAGCCCAGCGCAGTAGAACTTTCTGGTTCGTAGAACAGTGAGGCATCATTGAGGCTCAGTTTGCCTAACGCATCACGGAAGTTTTCATAATCATCTGAGCTGACCGGGAACAGACCAGCATAAACCTGCGGTTTCACTTTCTTGAAGCCAGGCAGTGCTTTGTCAGCAGGCTGACGAGCCAGAGTCAGCGTGTCCCCTACTGGTGCGCCGAGAATATCTTTGATCGCGCATACCAGCCAGCCAACTTCGCCGCAGTTCAGAATGTCTTTATCGACACGTTTAGGCGTGAAAATACCCAGACGATCGGCGTTATAAACCTGTCCGGTACTCATCACTTTAATTTTGTCGCCCTTTCTCATGGTGCCGTTTTTGATACGTACCAGAGAGACAACGCCGAGATAGTTATCGAACCATGAATCGATGATCAACGCCTGCAGTGGCGCATCAGGATCACCTACCGGCGGTGGCACATCACGTACCAGACGCTCCAGCACCTCCGGCACACCGACACCGGTTTTCGCAGAACAGCGGACAGCATCCGTAGCATCAATACCCACGATGTCTTCGATTTCCTGCGCCGCACGATCCGGATCAGCGGCCGGTAAGTCGATTTTGTTCAGAACCGGCACAACTTCCAGATCCATTTCCATTGCCGTATAGCAGTTTGCCAGCGTCTGGGCTTCCACACCCTGCCCTGCATCCACGACTAATAACGCCCCTTCGCAGGCGGCGAGAGAACGGGAAACTTCATAGGAAAAGTCGACATGGCCCGGTGTGTCGATGAAGTTCAGGTGATAAACCTGACCATCTTTCGCTTTATAGTCGAGCGTCACGCTTTGCGCTTTGATGGTAATGCCGCGTTCACGCTCAAGATCCATCGAATCGAGGACCTGCGCTTCCATTTCACGGTCGGATAACCCACCGCAAATTTGAATAATACGGTCTGACAGCGTCGACTTACCGTGGTCAATGTGGGCAATAATGGAGAAATTTCGTATATGCTTCATTATAAAAGTTTTTTTACCTTGGTATTTCTGAATCATTCGCCATGAACATACAGCGACGGTTTGTAGGTTGGCTGTCTTTCGCCTAAGTCGCAGCATTCTACATGCCAGCACCGTGAAAACCTAGTCTCGCCACATCCTAACTCCAGATTATGCGAGCTTTCTCAGGACGAAATCTTTATATTTTCATTTGTTTTCATTACCCGGGTGACTGTGTGCCTCCTAGGTTTGACCTCATCCGGTATTGCGTGCGTGTGCCGCATGCCGTTTGGTTTTAGGAAAATCCCCATATACACAAACC
>NZ_JAFMOS010000552.1 GCF_019049755.1 Rahnella perminowiae | reverse complement strand
ACATAGAAGCAATCCGCAATAATTATCTTCCTGAAGTGACAAAACTTTTATCAGAGACTTTTTACAGAAACCCGATATTCCTGCTGAGCTTGTTCCATGCTCTCCTGAACTGAAAATTCAATATTGGATAGCTCAGTCGAAAAGTTATTAATGCCGCGCTCCTGGCTGCTGAGCGCGGTTTTTCCAACGTAAATTACTCATTGTCACCATCATTACAGACAACAGCGCCAGTGCCCCGGCCGGAGCGAGTACGCTCCACACCGCCCGCTCGATGTAAGGCATACCCTCGGCCAGCACGCGTCCCCATTCCGGCGCGGGCGGGGGGGCACCAAGCCCGAGAAAACCTAAGGATGCCAGCGCCAGCGCGATGCCCGGTAAACGCAGCAGGGCGTGACGTAACAGCGGACCGGCCAGCGCAGGAAACACATAAAATACATTACGGCGCAGTGCGCCTACGCCAATGACCTCAAGCATCTGCATATATGGCCTTGCGCGGATTTCGGCCACCAGCGCGGCAGTATGTGCCGCCAGCGGTGCCCAGCTGACGGCGGTGACGGCAATTGCCGCGCCGGTGGCGGTCGGACCATTGATGGCGGCGATCACCAGACCGGCAATGACCGGTGGCAGCGCGTTAGTGATTTCAATCGGGCCGGTCATCGCACGGGGGAAAGCGCCGGCAATCACGCCTGCGAACAGACAAATCAGTGAAACCATCAGCGCCTGCAAACAGGTATTGACTGTGCCATGTGCCACACGTGCGAGAAGGTCACGACCCATAGCATCAGCGCCAAAGGGTAAAACGAGAGAGGGCGATTGCAGGCGCAGATACGCTGATGTCAGCGGATCGCGCGGCAAACCGGCGAGAACCATAACCACTAAAACGCTCAGACAAAGCAATGGTAACCATACCCGCTGTTTTTCAGGCAGGGTTACCGGTTGCGGAACGGGTACTGCGGCCAATGACAACGCGCGGCCCAGTAATATCCGCCGGATGCCGCCCGTCAGCATGCCGATCACGCAAGCCAGCAACAGCAGGGTCAGCACGCCGGTCTGTAACACCGGTAAATCGCCGGCTGCCGCCGCGCCCAGGGTAGCGCGCCCGATGCCCGGTATCGCAAAGACTTTTTCCACCGCGATTGCGCCGCCGGTCAGCGATACCAGCACCAGTCCGGTTAAAGGTATCACGCCGGGCAATGTGCGCCGGATAATGGCCAGTGCGGTATGGCGGCGTGAAATTCCCAGTACACTCCAGGTGGTCAGCCAGTTTTCATTAAAGGTACTGCTGAGGGCATCGGAATACAGTCGCCCGAGATAACCGCCCGCCGGAATGCCCAGCGCCAGCGAAGGCAGCACCGCGTTATGCCAGCCGGTCCACCCGTAAGGCGGGAACAGTTTCAGCCAGACAGCGCCGGTGATCAGCAGCACCGACGCCAGTAAAAATTCAGGTAGCGCCGTTAGCAGCGCCGCCAGAAAACCCGCGGGCCGGGGCACTCTGCCCTGTAAACCACCAATCAGTGTCCCTGCGCATAACAGCAGCGCAATCAGAAACGCCACGCCGGCGGAAGCTGCCATCAGCGTAAGTGAAACACCTGTTGCCTGCAGCAGGCCCGGTAACACTGGCAGACCAGACACCCAGGAAACGCCCGCATCACCGCTCAGTAATCCGCCAAGCCAGTGCGTGAGTGCGTACCCTGGCCCATGATCCAGCCCGAGCGACAGGCGGATCGCGTTGAGCGCTTCCGGCGTGGCTTCCTGTTCGCCGGAGCGTGCGCGCAGCAATGACAGCGCCGGATCACTGCCCGACAACCACGGCAGCAGGCCGGTCAACACCACGATGGTGGCAAGCGTCAGCCAGCGAGAAATCAGCGGCACCCCTGCGCCACGGGTCTGACTCATACGCAGACGACTGACGCCCGCGCAGGTGCGGCAATACAGAGATTCACTCATCAGTCGGCCTGCACCACGCGCTGTGTCGCGGCATTGATTAACGTGCGTTCACGCGGGTCGCGCACCGCGTCACGGATGTCTGCCGATTCGCCCTGAATCACCCGCTCATGCAACATCGGAATGGCGGCATCCGTGGCGAGGATCAGGTTTTCAGCCTGCATGATCGCCTGACGGCGTTGAGCACCTGCCGGAATAACGGAAGCCTTTTGCAGGGCCTGATCGATATCAGGACGGCAAAGCTGCGCAATGTTAAACGAGCCTTTGCAGGCAAAATCACTGTACATGTACGCCACCGGGTCACCGGAATCCAGCACAGTGGCACGGGATAAAATAAACGCATCGAACTTGCCCGCCAGCGCATCAGATTCGATTTGTGAATATTCGCGCACCACCTGTTTCACGCTAAAACCGGCTGCCGTCAGTTGCTGTGCCAGATACACTGCCACCTCCGGCAGTTCGGCACGGTCACTGAAGGTTGCTAAGGTGATGGTTTCACCAGCCGGTTTACGGGCGGCCACCGGAGGGCTTACGGGCTGGCGCAGTGGTGCGGCCCACGGTAATGCCGGGCCGAGCAGCCCCTGTGCCACATCGGCGCGTTTTTCGTAGACGTTATCCACCAGTTGCTGGCGGTTAATGGCGTCGCGAACGGCAGCACGCAGCGCGGGATCCCGCATCACTCCAAGCCGCGTATTGAGATACAGCGTGTTAGTGCGCGGCATTGGCACTTCATGGATGAGCGTCTGATCCAGCAACGGGGCCTGAGACACCGGAATGGCCTCGACAATATCTGCCGCGCCGGTGCGTAACGCCGCGCCGCGTGCGGTGCCGTCCGGCACGAAACTGACATCAATGCCGCTGGCTTTGGCCTTTTCGCCCCAGTAACCGCCGAAGCGTTCCAGCCGGGCGTTGCTGGTGCCGTTCACCTGCACCAGTTCAAACGGGCCGGAACCGGCATGGCGCGGATCTACCACGCCGCCGGGGCGGTAGGCTTTTTGCGAAAGGATAGCCAGCTGCGGGCTGGAGAGCCGCTGTGGCAGCAACGGATCCGGCTGTGCGGTGGTCACCTTAACAGTCTGTTCGCCGTCCGCTACGGCGGTCAGTTGCACGCCATCCAGAATGCGTGGTTTCGGCGCGGCATGAGCGGCGACGGTCAGGGCATTTACCACGGTGGCGGCATCAAGCAGGCTGCCGTCGTGGAATCTGACGCCATGGCGCAGCTCGAAACGCCAGCTGTTATTACCGGTTTGCTGCCATTTTGTCGCCAGCGCCGGTTGTGCTTCGCCGAGTTTATCGAGCGTCACCAGCGTCTCTGTCGTACTCCAGCGCGAGAGTTTAAACGCATCGTCGCTGAGCGGCGTCAGGCCGGAACGCGGCGGTTGTAACATCGCCAGCCGCAGGCGCTGATCCGCAGTTTTGCCGGGGTTTTTATCGGTTTCACTGAAGCATCCGGTCAGTAAAAGCGCAGCAGAAAGCAGCCCGGCCAGCGGGCTTACATGTTTCAGAGACATCACAAATTCCTTGTCAGATTGCAGGAGGAGGCAACTGGCGGCAGATTCGCCACATCGCCAGCGCGCTTAAAAAGGGAACGGCGGCCAGTGCCAGCCACGGGATCACTGCGCCCGGAGAGGGCGTCAGGGCGTTATCGAGCAGGCCGCCGAGCAGGAAATTCCCCGTCAGCACCGCAATGCCGCCCATTGACGACAGCGCACCGTAATGCGCGCCGAGATTATGTTGCCCGGCAAAGCGCGGAATGAGATCCATGCCGACCGGCACAATCAGCATCTGTCCGACAGTCAGCAGAGTAATCAGCAATACGGAAGGCAGCAGCCGCAACCAGCCTTCCGGCGGAACCGTCCAGGCGAACAGCGCCACGGCGATAAACGCGGATGACAGCAATCCGAAGCCGGCAGGTAAAATCCGAGCGGCACCCATCCGGCGGGAAAATCGCGCCAGCGGCATTTGCAGAACGATCACCAGAACCGAGGCCAGTACGAACAGCGGCCCGAGATCTTGTTCGCTGCCACCTGAACGGCGCAGCTCCACCGGCAGCGCCAGATACAACTGGTTGTAGCTGAAGAGGTAAGCGCTGTAGGCAATGATAAAGGCCACAAAACGCGGCTGACGGAAGGTCTGCCACCAGGGCACAATTTTCAGTTCAGCGGCGCGTTTTGGCGTGGCGGGCAGGGTGAAAAACAACACCAGCAACGCAATCAGAAACAGGCCAGAACCGGCCAGCGCCACCGGCTGAAAACCATAACCGGACAGCAGCGATCCGAGTAATGGCCCCAGCACCGCGCCCAGTTCAGCGCACACGGCGGACAGCGCAAACCATTCAGCCCGGCTGCGTTTTCCGGCTTTTTCGCTGTGCGTTCCGGCCTGCGCCAGCAGGGCTTCAATCGAAGGAGAAAACAGTGCGCCGCCGATGCCGGTCAGGCAGGCGCCGAGAATAACCGGTGCCAGCGTGTCGGAAAGCCCGAGCAGCAGAAAACCGGCGATACGCACCACACAGCCCAAGAGAATGATCACCCGTGCGCCGTAGCGGTCAGACAGTGCGCCGCCGAGCAAAAACATCCCTTGCTGCGAGAATGTCCGCAGGCCCAGCACCAGCCCGATCGCCCAGCCTGAAAGCAATAAATCATCGCGCAGAAAAATCGCCAGGAACGGCACCACGGCATAAAAGCCAATGTTAAATACCAGACTGCTGGCGAGCAGCAACGGCGGTTTGGGCGCGGAAGTGCGCGCAATGGATCGGGTCAGCATCCGGTTATCCGTTAACAGTTAAAGGTAAATGAGGAATGGCCTGTAGCAGCTGCCGGGTATGCGTATGGTCCGGGGTGTGCAAAACATCCTGTGTGGCACGGTCTTCTACAATTTTGCCGCCGTGCATCACCAGCAAACGGTCACATAGCCCGGCGACCATCGAAATATCGTGCGTGACCATCAGCAGGCCCATGCCATTTTGCCGGGTCACCTGATGCAGTAACTGTTTGACCTGCCTGCGCAGCGGCATATCCAGCCCGCTGACCGGTTCGTCGGCGACCAGAAATTGCGGGCCTATCGCCAGCGCGCGGGCGATCGCCAGCCGCTGCGCCTGTCCGCCTGAGAGTTCACCTGCCGTACGCGATATTAACCCTTCGCTCAGGTGAACCTGCGCCATCACCTCACTCACGCGCAGGCGAATATCACCGCTAAACCCGAGGCGTTTCAGCGGCTCGGCAATAATCTGATAAAGGGTCTGAACCGGCGGCAGCGAACTGGCCGGGTCCTGTGGAATATACTGTACACGCTGCCGGTATTCGCGCAGAGAACGCGCAGAACCGGGACGGATCCTGACCCCGGCGCAATACACATCGCCGCTGTCGGGCGCTTCGAGTGCCAGCAGGATCCTCAGCAGGGAGGATTTTCCGCAGCCTGACGCGCCGACCAGCCCGAGGGTTTCATGGCGGCCGATACGCAGCGACAGGTCCTCAAAAAGGGCAGTGCGCTGCGTGCGCCAGAAAGAACCCGGCAGGGTGAGATGGCGGCTGATATTTTGCAGATGCAGAAACGGTCCGGTGACCCGAGGCAGTGAAGGTTCCATCAGACGGCAACCCCGTACCGTGACCCGGTATTCTGATGCAACACGGCGGCCTGTCTTGCGGCGTGAACCAGTTTTTGGGAATAAGGATGTTGCGGATGGCTGAGCAACTGCGCCATACCGGCAGATTCCACCAGTACGCCGTTTTCCATCACCAGTGCGCGTTCGCATAACTGCGCGGCGACGGCAATATCATGGGTGATAAACAACAGCGCACGGGGCGATGGCTGGCTGGCGCAGGCGTTACGCATAGCCTGTAAGACCTGCTGCTGGGTCAGCACGTCGAGCGCGGTGGTCGGCTCGTCCGCTACCAGCAGCGAAGACGTGGATTGCATGGCCAGCGCCAGACACAAACGCTGGCGCTGGCCGCCGGAAAGTTCTGCCGGATAGCGGGTGTAAAATTGCGCAATATCGCCCAGCCCTACGGCATCCAGCATCGCGCAGAGTTGGTCCTCGCTGGCAGCGGGCAGGGCGAGACGCAACTGTTTTCCGAGTGTCATCAGCGGGTTCAGCGCGGTAGAGGAATCCTGAAAAACGGTAGCGACGCGGCTGGTCATACAGCGTGACACCGGATGTATTCCGCACGCCTCGACGCCATTCACCCGAATGCTGCCGCTGAGTATTGCACCCGCAGGCGGCGTGCCGGTGACCGCTCTGGCAGTCAGCGATTTACCGGAGCCGGAAGCGCCCAGCAGGCAAACGCGCTCGCCGGCACCGATGCTGAAACTCAGCCCGCTGATGCGTGTTTCACCGGCAAGCCGCATTGTCAGTCCTTCCACGGCGAGCACCGGTTCAGTGTTTTGCGTCCTGTTGCGTGTCATTCCCTAAGCCTGTACACCGTTTTGCGTGTTTTGATATGTGATAACATAACAAAATGTGTCAATTTAATGCAAAAGTTTTTGCGATTTTCTCCGGGAAAAATTTTCCACCTTGCATTTTCTTGCCTGCCCTGAAAACAACAGAGCAAAAAAGTCCTTCACCTGCACAACCGTGCGCAATCCCCTTTCAGGCAGTGAATGCTAGGTTAACGGCATCTTTTTTACGCTGCATTTCGTATGCCGCTAATCTGAGTAAGGGTGCTGAAATAATGGCAAGTGAATTTTTCTCCAGCCCGCGGGTATATTTTGGCAACGGGTCAGTCAACGTGTTAAGCCGCCTGAATAACAAAAAAGTCGCGATCGTCACGGATGAATTTATGCTGACTTCAGGCAGAACGGCGTATGTGACTGACCAGATGCCGCAGGCAACGGTATCGATATACGGCAAGGTCAGACCGGATCCGGGTACGGATATTTTGCTGGAGGGGGCGGCGCAGTTTAAAGCCTTCAGGCCGGATGTGATTATTGCACTGGGCGGGGGATCATCCCTTGATGCCGCCAAAGGTATCAGGGTCACGCTGGAGGACCATTATCAGCAGACTGGCGGTCAGTCAAAGAGCATTGAGCTGATTGCCATTCCTACCACCAGCGGTTCCGGGTCCGAGGTGACTTCTTACGCGATCATTTCCGACCCGCAGAATGGCCGGAAATATCCGCTGGTTTCGCAGGCGCTGGTGCCGGATACCGCTATTCTCGACTCGGAACTGGTGCTGAGTGTACCGCGGCATATCGCCGTTGATACCGGAATGGACGTGCTGACGCATGCCATCGAGGCGCTGGTTTCAACGGGTGCCAATGATTTCAGCGACGCCCTGGCCGAAAAAGCCATTGCCATCACGTGGCAGTCTCTGCCGCAGATTTATGCTGATGAAAAAAACGTCGCAGCGCGTACGCATATGCATAATGCCTCCTGTATGGCGGGCATGGCATTTAACTCGGCGGGACTGGGGCTGGTGCATGGTATGGCGCATGCTGTCGGCGGCATGTTGCATATTGCGCACGGTAAAATTAACGCCATGCTGTTGCCGTTAGTCATTGAATTTAACGCCGCGCACGCCTCACCCGAAACCACTGCCCGTTACTGCCAGTGTGCCAGGATGATTCCGGGTATTGCCCCCGCTGAACCGCAACAGATGATTTCCCAACTGGTGGAGAAAATCCGTCAGCTCAATCTGCAGTTTGGTATTCCCCGCACGTTAAGAGAGCTCGGCACGGATTTAGCCGTATTTGAAACAATGCGTCTGTCCCTGACAGAAACCGCGTTAGCGGATGGTTGCACTGCCTCCAACCCTTACACGCCTTGCAGGCGGGATATAGACCAGTTGCTTTCCTGTATCGCTGAAACCGGCGAATACCCTGCACCGCAGTTTACCGTGCCGGTCGGGATTTCTAACCGTCACGTGCATCTGTGCCGTGAAGATATGGATGTTCTTTTCGGTTACGGCTCGACGCTGACATGCCTGAAAAAAGTCAGGCAACCCGGTCAGTTTGCTGCTGAAGAAACCGTGACACTCCGCACCCCGAAAGGCGAAATCGCGAATGTCCGGGTGCTCGGACCGCTGCGCAGCACCACGCAGATCGAGATTTCGGTAGCCGATGGTTTTGTGCTCGGGGTGAAGGCCCCGGTCAGAATGTCCGGTGACCTGGAAAACTCACCGGGTATTGAACTTGTCGGGCCGAAAGGGCGCGTCAGTAAATCACAGGGAACAATTGTCGCCTGGCGTCATATTCATATTTCGCCACAGGAAGCGGCACGCTACGGCCTGCGCGAGGGTATGGAAATTGATTTAGAGGCACAGGGGCAACGTGCGGGCATTCTCAGCCACGTTCTGGTGCGGATCAGCGCCGGTGCGGTGCTGGAATTGCATATTGATGTGGAGGAAGCCAATGGCCTGGGGCTGCGCAACGGCGATCTGGTATTCCGGTCTGGCCGGGGATCTCACCTGTGACTCCTGGAGAACGCCAGCGTTTATCTCGCCTGATCGACCGGTCAATTGCCGGTTTACTGGTGCGCAAGCGTGCTGCGTTGAAGGCCGGAGGCAAAACCGTGCGTGTGCTGATCAGCGGGGACGATCTGACGACATTGCCGATGACGCTGCAAAGCCTGCGGGCACTGGACAATGCGGGTTATGCGCTACGTGTGGCGTTTTCACATAGTGCGAGCCAGTCCGGCCTGAAAGCAGCATTACTGCCTGACATCGATCCGTTATACCTCGCTGATGATTTTGCTCCGCTGACCGCTGAGGTTGTCGACAGTCTGTATTTACCCGCACTTTCCACCAACAGCCTGAGCAAAATTGCGCTGGGTATCCGCGACAATCTCGCGACTGTGCAGGTTTTCCATGCACTGAGCACTAAGACGCCGGTGATAGTCACCCTGAACCCTGAACTTATGCATCTCGGTGACAGTGGCTTTGCGCTGCCGTTGCAGGTGAGGCTGGAGCAATACATCGACACCCTCAGGCAATACGGCATCGCGGTAACGGGCAGCGGAGAAAGCGTCTGTCAAAAACGGCTGATCACGCTGAACGATATCCGTCTTCACCGCGTGACAGACGTTTTACGTATTGGCCGCAACACGCTGATTACGCCTGCTGCGCAGGATGAAATTCGCCGACAGAACATCACCGTGATCCGGTGAAAGGGGAGGAGTTATGTATCTGGCAAAAGTGACCGGTGCGCTGGTCTCCACCACCAAACACATCTCGTTAAACGGGGCCAAATTACTGATGGTTGCCCGGCTTGATGAGCATTATCAGCCCACCGGCAGTGCTCAGGTGGCGGTGGATTTCGTCGGTGCGGGAAATGGCGAAATCGTCATTATTTCCACCGGCAGTTCAGCGCGTATGAGCAACAGCAAAGCGCATTCTGTGATTGATGCAGCCGTGGTCGGCATTGTCGATCCACAGGATCTCTCCTGAGGAACCCCTATGTCTGAACAATTGGACAGCTGGATAAGCGCGGCCATTTCCCGACAGCAAGCCGGACAACGGCATGCGCTGACCCTTGACGACTGTGCGTTGCTGGCCCGGTTTGCGCAAGAAGAAGCGCAGGCCATTGGTGTGCCGGTGGTGTTCAGCCTGGCCGACGCCAGCGGGCATCAGCGGTATTTTTTCAGCATGGAGAATGCATTGCTGGTAAGCCACCGCCTTGCGCCCGAAAAAGCGCTGACAGCCGTGGTGCTGAAAATGTCCACTCACCAACTCGCCGCGCTGATCCAACCGGGCGCAGCGCTTTACGGGTTGCAGCATCAGAGCGGTATTTGCTGCATTGGCGGCGGTTTACCGTGCTGGTCACAGGGCGTGTTACTTGGCGGGATTGGCATCAGTGGTGGCACGGTGGAACAGGATCTGACGGTTGCACGCAATACATTGCGCCGTTTCAGCACAGCCCGTTTCGCACTCATAACTGAAAATGATTAACAGGGGTCAATATGTCCTTCGGTTCACTGGTTTTGGTTATCAATTGCGGGTCATCCTCGCTGAAGTTTTCGTTGATCGCGTCTGAGACGGGCACGCCGGTTCTCTCCGGACTGGCAGAAAGGCTGGGGCTGGATAATGCCAGCATGACGTTGAAAGACTGCCACGGGCAGAAAACCCGCGTCGCGCTGAGTGAAGCCAGCCATGTTTGCGCACTGAAAGTGCTGTTCAGGGAACTGACTGAACGTCGGTGGTTGCCAGTGGTGCGGGCCATCGGACACCGTGTCGCCCACGGCGGCAGCGAATTCAAACATTCGGTACGCCTGACGTCTGAAGTGATTGAAAAAATCCGCACACTGTCGGCGCTGGCACCGCTGCATAACCCGGCTAATCTGACCGGCATCGAAGCGGCCATTGCACTGTTGCCCCTGGTGCCACAGGTCGCGGTGTTCGACACGGCGTTTCATCAGACGCTGCCTGCGGCGGCGTACACTTATGCGATCCCGCTGGAATATCAGCGGCGTTATCAGGTGCGGCGTTACGGTTTTCACGGCACCTCTCACCGTTATATTGCGGGCGAAGCGCTGAGCATGCTGGAACTAGACCCTGAAGATCACGGCATTTTGATTGCCCATCTCGGCAACGGTTCTTCGGTATGTGCGGTGCAGAACGGACGCAGCGTGGATACCTCGATGGGCATGACGCCGCTTGAAGGGCTGGTGATGGGTACGCGCTGCGGCGATCTGGATTTTGGTGCAGCGGCGCATATCGCGGCCAGTACCGGCCAGAGTATCGACGCGCTGTACAAAATGGTGAATAACCAGTCCGGCCTGCTCGGGATATCCGGTCTTTCCAGCGATTGCCGCACGTTACAGGATGCGCGCAGCCAAGGCGACAAGCGGGCGACACTGGCGATTGATGTGATGGTTCACCGGCTGGCACGCCATCTGGGTGCGCATCTGACATCTCTGAAACGTCTTGATGCTCTGATCTTTACCGGCGGGATTGGTGAGAATTCGGCGCTGATCAGGGAACTGACGCTTGAACGCCTTGGCGTATTGGGGCTGAAGCTGGACTCACATAAAAACCGGCAAACCTGCGGCGGAAGGGCCGGTGTGATATCGCCACAAAACTCTCCTTATGTGGCGGTGATCCCGACTGATGAAGAAAAAATGATTGCGCTGGATGCGCTGGCAATTTGTCACGCACAGACAGTGAATGAATAAATAAGAAAACAGAGAGATTTTCTTGTCCGGCTCCCTGAAGAAATAACAAGAAAGTCCGGCTGGCGGGCAAAACATTTGGTCATGAAATCTTTATTATCATCCTGCGTGAAGAATTTGCCGGCAGGATAAACATACGCGGGCTGGCGGTCTGTATTAATAACGCCTGCGTTAATTAACGTCCCCACTCATTATTCGAGGTTTTTATGCAACAAGAAGCATTAGGTATGGTTGAAACAAAAGGTCTGGTTTCTGCAATTGAAGCGGCAGATACCATGGTGAAATCTGCCAATGTCACGTTGGTCGGTTATGAAAAAATAGGTTCAGGGCTGGTTACGGTAATGGTGCGCGGCGATGTTGGCGCGGTTAAAGCGGCGACTGATGCCGGTTCTGCGGCAGCACTCAAAGTGGGCGAACTGGTCTCTGTGCATGTTATTCCGCGTCCGCATATCGAAGTGGAAAAAATCCTGCCAAAAGCCGTTGGTTAATAACCTCAGAGGATACTGACCATGAGAGATAATCTTGTTGAGCAGATTATATCTGAAGCAGTGAATCAGCAGACCAGTGAAAATGCCGGAGATAAAAAAGCCGCCAGTATTGCGGGCTGTGGTTTAACGGAATTCGTCGGAACCGCTCTCGGACATACTATTGGTCTGGTTATTGCCAATGTCGATAATCAATTACATGACGTCATGAATATCGACAAGAAATATCGCTCTATTGGTATTCTTGGCGCCAGAACCGGTGCGGGTCCGCATATTTTTGCGGCCGATGAAGCGGTGAAAGCCACCAACAGTGAAATATTATCGGTTGAACTTGCGCGTGATACGCAAGGGGGCGGCGGACATGGGTGCTTAATTATTTTCGGTGCATCTGATGTGTCTGATGTCCGCCGTGCCATTGAAGTGGCGCTGTCTGAAATTGAACGCACCATGGGCGATGTGTACGGTTCACCGGCGGGACACCTTGAATTCCAGTACACCGCCCGCGCCAGCTTTGCGCTGAATAAAGCTTTTGGTGCACCTGTCGGTAAAGCCTTTGGCATGACCTGTGCCTCGCCTGCGGCCATCGGCGTAGTGATTGCCGATGTGGCGGCCAAATCGGCGGTGATCGAACCGGTGGGTTACGCCAGTCCGTCAAAAGGCACCAGCTTCAGTAACGAAGTCATTTTCACCTTTGCCGGTGATTCCGGTGCGGTGCGTCAGGCAGTGATTGCCGCGCGTGAAGTGGGGCTGCAACTGCTTGCCACGCTGGATCCGTCACCGATCAGTTCCACCACCAAACCCTATATTTGAGGGTTAACCTTGCGAAGTGACGTGCAGTAAGGAATTAACAGCATGAATGATATTGAAATTGCTCAGGCGGTCTCCAGCGTGCTGAGCAGGTTTACCAAAATGACGCCGGAGAGTGCGATAATAAACAGTGCTGCAGAGACCGCGCCGCCGCCTGCGCCGGAACGCCCTCCGGCACCGGCCAGCGCCTCTCTCAACGCCATTGTTGCCAGAGCGCTGGCGCAGAAACGGGTCACGACGATCCCGTCACCGGCCTGCGAACCGGGTAATGGCGCATTTGCATCAATGGATGAAGCCATCGCCGCAGCGGTGCTCGCGCAGGTTCAGTATCGCCACTGTCTGATGCAGGAGAGGGCGACATTTGTTCAGGGTATCCGCGATGTCTTCCTGCAGGAACCGGTCTTACAGACTATTTCGCGTATGGCAGTGGAAGAAACCGGCATGGGGAATTACGCCGATAAGCTGACTAAAAATCGTGTTGCTGCGCAGAAAACACCGGGGCCGGAAGACCTCATTACCGGCGCGCTGAGCGGCGACAGCGGGCTGACCCTGACGGAGTTTTCTGCCTACGGGGTAATCGGTTCAATCACGCCGACCACCAATCCGACAGAAACCATTATCAACAACAGTATCGGCATGCTGGCGGCGGGAAATTCCGTGGTGTTCAGCCCGCATCCTCGCTCACGCAAGGTTTCCCTCTATTGCGTGGAACTGATTAACCACAAACTCGCCAGCCTGGGCGCACCGGCCAATCTGGTGGTGACTGTTACGCAGCCTTCCATCGACAACACCAGCACCCTGATTAGTGATCCGCGCATCAACATGCTGGTGGCCACCGGCGGCCCGGCGATTGTGAAAACGGTAATGTCATCCGGCAAAAAAGCCATTGGCGCGGGGGCCGGGAATCCGCCTGTGGTCGTCGATGAAACCGCCGATATCGAAAAGGCCGCCCGTGACATCATCTGCGGATGCAGTTTCGATAACAATCTGCCGTGTGTGGCGGAGAAAGAAGTCATTGTTGTCAATCAGGTTGCGGATTATCTGATCCATTGCATGAAGAAAAGTGGCGGTTATCTGCTGTGTGACAAAGCGCTTCTTCGCCAGATGGAGTCACTGGTACTGAACGAGAAAGGTACCGGCCCGGACACCGCCTTTGTGGGTAAAGATGCGCGCTATATCCTGCAGCAACTGGGCATCATCGCGCCGGAAGACACCAAAGTGATCCTGGTGGAAACGGCGAAAAATCATCCATTTGTGGTACATGAACTGATGATGCCGGTGTTGCCGGTGGTGCGGGTCGATAACGTCGATGAAGCCATCGAACTGGCGGTGCAGGTCGAGCATGGCAATCGCCATACCGCCATCATGCATTCCACCAATGTCGAAAAGCTCACCAAAATGGCACGTCAGATCCAGACTACGATTTTTGTGAAAAATGGGCCTTCCTATGCCGGGCTGGGTGTTGGCGGCGAAGGGCATGCCACGTTTACCATTGCCGGACCGACCGGAGAAGGGCTGACGTCGGCGCGTTCTTTCGCCAGAGCCCGTCGCTGCGTGATGGTCGAGGCCCTTAACGTCAGATAAGGCGCGGCGATGAAAAAACGCATCATAAACGCACCCACGCCGGACATCGTGGCAATGATAAAACGCAGGATGCCCGGGGAATTTCGTTCACGGCTTGATCTTATCCGTATCGATGCGATTGGCATGATTATGTTACCGGTGCCGGATCTTTATTTCTATGCAGATGCCGCCAGTAAAAGTGCCAATGTGGTGGTCTCGGAAATATTCGGCAGTTGCCCGCAACATATTACAACACTGGCCATATTCGGTGAAGTCGCCGCCGTGAATGAAGCCATGCGAATAATAGAAGACGACAACAATAATACGGCTTTCTGATTATACGCTGATAAAAACGATTACTGCCGCAAGGTTTAATAATTAATTTCGGGAGTTATTCTATGTTAGAGAAAGGCTTTTCTAATCCGACCGAACGTGTTGTAAGACTCAAAAATATGATCCTGCATGCTAAACCCTATGTAGAATCTGAGCGCGCCGTATTAGCGACGGAGGCTTATAAAGAAAATGAACAACTGCCTGCCATTATGCGCCGGGCACGCGTGGTCGAAAAAATATTTAATGAGCTGCCGGTCACTATTCGTCCTGACGAACTGATTGTCGGTGCGGTGACCATTAATCCTCGCTCTACCGAAATATGCCCTGAATTCTCTTATGACTGGGTGGAAAAAGAATTTAATACTATGGAGCACCGGGTCGCCGATCCGTTTATTATTCCGGAAAAAACGGCTGACGAACTTCACGAAGCTTTTAAATACTGGCCGGGTAAAACCACCAGTTCGCTGGCCGCATCTTATATGTCGGAAGGCACCAAAGAAAGCATGGCCAGCGGCGTATTTACCGTAGGTAACTATTTCTACGGCGGTGTCGGACATGTGAGTGTAGATTACGGAAAAATACTGAAAATCGGTTTTCGCGGCATTATTAATCGGGTGAGCTGCGAACTGGAAAATCTGGATCGTTCAGAACCGGGATATATTAAAAAAGAACAATTCTATAACGCGGTAATAATCAGTTATCAGGCAGCTATCACTTTTGCGCACCGTTACGCGCAGGAAGCTACGCGTCTGGCACAGCTGGAAAGCAATCCGGCACGTAAACGCGAACTGGAGCAGATTGCGCAAAACTGTAGCCGTGTACCGGAAAACGGTGCCACTACGTTCTGGGAAGCGTGCCAGACCTTCTGGTTCCTGCAAAGCATGTTGCAGATTGAATCCAGCGGGCATTCTATATCGCCGGGGCGTTTTGACCAGTATATGTACCCATATCTGGCTGCCGATACCTCCATTTCGAAAGAGTTTGCCCAGGAACTGGTGGATTGTTGCTGGATAAAGCTCAACGATATCAACAAGACCCGCGACGAAATTTCTGCCCAGGCGTTTGCCGGATACGCCGTGTTCCAGAACCTGTGCGTCGGCGGTCAGACTGAAGACGGCCGTGATGCCACTAACCCGCTGACTTACATGTGCATGGAAGCGACGGCGCATGTGCGTCTGCCGCAACCGTCGTTCTCTATTCGCGTCTGGCAGGGTACGCCGGATGAATTCCTGTTCCGCGCCTGTGAACTGGTACGCATGGGGCTGGGCGTTCCGGCGATGTACAACGATGAAGTGATTATCCCGGCGCTGCAAAACCGTGGTGTCTCCCTGCACGATGCCCGTGATTATTGCATCATTGGCTGCGTGGAGCCGCAGTCGCCGCACCGCACCGAAGGCTGGCACGATGCGGCATTCTTCAATGTGGCAAAAGTGTTGGAAATCACGCTCAACAATGGCCGCGCTGGCAACAAACAGTTAGGGCCGGTGACCGGCGAAATGACCGGATACACCAGCATTGATGATTTCTTTACCGCCTTCAAAAAACAGATGGTGCATTTCGTGCATCAGCTGGTGGAAGCCTGTAACAGTGTAGATATCGCCCATGGCGAGCGTTGCCCGTTGCCGTTCCTTTCCGCGCTGGTCGATGACTGTATCGGTCGCGGTAAGTCGTTACAGGAAGGCGGCGCGATCTACAACTTTACCGGCCCGCAGGCCTTTGGTATCGCTGACACCGGGGACTCCGTTTATGCCCTCCGGAAACAAGTCTTTGAAGACCGCAAACTGACACTGACTGAACTGAAAAGCGCACTCGACGCTAACTTTGGTCATGCAGTCGGCTGCGCACCTCACGCGGCAGACGGTAAGTCATCGCTGGGAGAACAGGAAATTCATGAGATGGTGAAACGTATCATCGAACAGCATGGTTCACTGGATCCGACGGCGATCAAAAATGAAGTTTACCGTCAGCTTGCCAGCGGCACTTCCGCAGCTCCGGCAGGTAGCAACTCACGTTTCGAAGAGATCCGACACATTCTTGAAAATAGCCCATGCTTCGGGAACGACATCGATGAAGTGGATCTCGTGGCACGTGAATGTGCGCTGATTTACTGCCAGGAAGTCGAGAAATATACCAACCCGCGCGGCGGTCAGTTTCAGGCCGGTATCTATCCGGTTTCTGCTAACGTCTTGTTCGGCAAAGACGTGGCAGCACTGCCGGACGGACGCATGGCGAAAGAACCATTGGCCGACGGCGTTTCACCGCGTCAGGGTAAAGATACCCAGGGGCCAACCGCAGCAGCTAATTCAGTGGCCAAACTCGATCACTTCATTGCCTCTAACGGCACGCTTTACAACCAGAAATTCCTGCCGTCGTCACTGGCCGGAGAACAGGGTTTGCGCCATTTCAGCGGGCTGGTACGTAACTACTTTGATAAGAAAGGGATGCACGTCCAGTTCAATGTCATCGACCGCAAAACCCTGATCGAAGCGCAGAACAATCCGCAGCAACATCAGGATCTGGTGGTACGCGTCGCCGGTTACAGTGCGCAGTTTGTGGTGCTGGCGAAAGAAGTGCAGGACGACATTATCAGCCGCACAGAACAGCAATTCTGATTAGCTACCTTCACGGGCTATGTACAACACATGGCCCGTTTTTTAAATAACCTGTGGCGCTGATGGCGGGTAAAGTTATGAATAAAGTCGATTACGAAACGGAAGGCGTATTATTTAATATTCAGCGCTATTCTCTGCATGACGGACCGGGTATCCGCACCATTCCTTTTTTTAAAGGCTGTCCGCTGGCCTGCAAATGGTGCAGTAATCCGGAATCACAACATCCGCAACCGGAATTATTATTTAAAAAGAGTGATTGTATTCGTTGCGGTAAATGTATTGAAGTCTGCCGGCAACAGGCATTATCCGTTAATAATACTTCTTTTATAGATCGTGAACGGTGTATTCATTGTGGTAAATGCACCCAGGTCTGCCCGACTCAGGCACTGGAAATGAAAGGTAAACGCATGACGGTGGCGGAAGTGATGCGGGAATTGCAGAAAGAAGAAAATTTGTACCGGCGTTCAGGTGGCGGGATCACGCTCTCCGGCGGAGAACCCCTGGCGCAGCCTGCGTTTGCCCGGGAATTGCTGAAAGCCTGTAAGGAGAAGGGCTGGCACACGGCGATGGAAACGACCGGCTTCGCCACAACCGAGGTAATTGCTGACGTTTTCCCTTATGTCGATCTGGCGCTGACTGACATCAAGGCGATCAACCCGGCAGTGCATCAGGCCAATACCGGTATGGATAACCGCCAGATCCTGGAAAATCTGTTACGTATTTCTTTCATGACAAAAACCATAGTGCGTATACCGGTGATCCCGGGGGTGAATGATAATACGGAAGAAATACGTCATATCGTGAAATTTGCGCGACTGATGTCCCATGTCGATACTTTGCATTTATTGCCGTATCACGCTTTTGGCGAAAATAAATATAGTCTGCTTGGGCGTATTTATCCGATGGGGGACGTGGAAAGTATTGCTGGATCCAAAAT
>NZ_JAFMOS010000553.1 GCF_019049755.1 Rahnella perminowiae | reverse complement strand
CTCAGGGTTGTGTTATACGGCGTCTTTTTTTCCGGGGAAAAGTAAGCTGGCAATAATACCTAACGCCAGAACGCCCAGCACCACATAAAGGCTGGCTAATGCGCTGATTTCAATACCATGATGCCACAAGTGATTACTGGCGTTCAGCGCCAGTTTGGCAGCCACGAAGAACAGCAGGAAAATTACTGATTTCTCCAGATGCACCAGATATTTACGCAGCGCTTCCAGCACAAAATACATCGTACGCAGACCGAGAACGGCAAACATCATTGCGGAATACACAATCAGGGGTTCACGACTGACAGCGATCACCGCGGGCACGCTGTCAAAGGCAAACATCAGATCGGAAATTTCTACCACGGCGATGCACAGCAATAACGGCGTTGCATAGCGCATGCCCTTCTTCACGGTAAAACTGAATCCCTGATTTTCAGGCTTTGCCAGTTCAGCTTCTACCTGCTCACTGCTGACCAGAAAATGTGGCCCCACCAGTTTAGGAAATACCGGGAAGAAACGGCGCACCAGTCGGTTGGCAATATGATCAGAGTAATCATCAGTTTCCTCATCATCTTTCCCGGCGCGCATCATCAGAATAGCGGTCCAGAGAATGACCACCGCAAATACCATTTCTACCCAGGGCCCCAGTGCCAGCAAACCGGTACCAATCACCACGAAAATGCCGCGGAAAACAATCGCGCCAATCACCCCCCAGTAAAGAATGCGGTGACGATAGCCATCCGGTACTTTAAACCAGGCGAAAATGGCCATAATCACAAACAGGTTATCAATGGAAAGTACCTGTTCCAGTGCATAACCGGTGAGGAAAAGACTGGCGACTTCCTTCCCGTGGTGAATATATAAAAATCCGGCAAAACTCAGAGAAACAGCGATCCAGAATACGGTCCAGAGGGAGGCACTTATCAGGCCGATAGGCTTATGACTGCGGTGGGCAAAGATGTCGGTCAGCAATGCCGCAACGGCTACAACAATAAAAACGATCGTGGTTTCAAACGGAAACCCCAGAGAATCAGACTGCATTACACCTTTCCTAAAAGTAAACGAAAGCTAAACGAATTAAGGCATTGTAAGCGGTTGTGAGGTGAATGGGTATCAAAGTCGATCCGCCACGGCGTTTTATGCCATAATCCGGGGCGTTTTTTTGCTGCCAGGATTCAAAAAATCTGACCGATACCGCCCCCAGACGGATATTGAAGTTCACATTTCCTCTCTTAAATTGATTCATTCGACTTATTTTCTTAAATCTCAATATTCATTTGCTTAATAAATTGATCCCGCTTTTAAGCTCATTGATTCTCAATTAGCTTCAATTCTTCGTGCAGATCAAAATAATTAGAAAAAAAACCCGTTAAAAAACGGGGTTTTTTAACATTTCGCCCTTTTAGCACCTTACAGCCACTTATCACTCGCTGCAAAAGATGTTAAAATTGACCCATATCAATATTGCCAGAGTGACTCTTATGATCCCGGAAAAGCGTATTATTCGACGTATCCAGTCTGGTGGCTGTGCAATCCATTGTCAGGACTGTAGCATCAGCCAGCTTTGTATTCCTTTCACCCTGAACGAACATGAACTCGATCAGTTAGACAACATTATCGAAAGGAAAAAGCCGATCCAAAAAGGTCAGGCATTGTTTAAAGCCGGTGATGAACTGAAGTCTTTATATGCGATTCGTTCCGGCACCATTAAAAGTTACACCATCACTGAGCAAGGCGATGAGCAAATCACTGGCTTCCACCTCGCGGGCGATTTAGTGGGTTTTGATGCCATTGGTGGTTTACAGCATCCAAGTTTTGCACAAGCATTGGAAACGTCCATGGTTTGTGAAATTCCGTTTGAGACCCTCGACGATCTCTCAGGAAAAATGCCGAATCTGCGCCAGCAAATGATGCGTCTGATGAGCGGTGAGATTAAAGGCGACCAGGATATGATCCTGCTGTTGTCGAAGAAAAATGCGGAAGAAAGACTGGCTGCATTTATCTACAACCTCTCCCGCCGCTTTGCACAACGTGGTTTCTCACAGCGCGAATTCCGCCTGACCATGACCCGTGGCGACATCGGTAATTACCTCGGCCTGACCGTGGAAACCATCAGCCGTTTACTCGGCCGTTTCCAGAAATCAGAAATGTTGAGCGTAAAAGGTAAATATATCACCATTGAGAATCATGAAATGCTTTCTCAGTTAGCCGGTCAGTCGGCCCCGGTTTCTGCCTGATAATTGTGAATCGGATCTGCAAGCAATAATTTGTTGATCCGACTCAATTTCTCCTCTGTCCGATTGCTTAATCTTGGTTTACTCTGTACTTAATACACTGACCGCCGTTCTTTTACAGGTGTTAAGGAGTCCCCATGGCTAAGTATCAGAATTTACTGGTTGCTATAGACCCCAATCAGGATGACCAACCCGCACTGCGTCGTGCCGTTTATCTGGTGCAACGTAATGGCGGCCGTATTAAAGCCTTTCTGTCCATTTATGACTTCTCCTATGAGATGACCACTATGCTGTCGCCAGACGAACGGACCAGTATGCGACAAAGTGTGATCAGCGAACGGGAAGAATGGATTAAAGAACAGTGTCGGTATTATATCGAAGCGGGCATTCCCATTGATATCAAAGTTGTCTGGCATAACAAACCTTTCGAAGCCATTATTCAGGAAGTCGTTTCCTCACATCACGACTTGCTGTTAAAAATGGCCCATCAGCACGATCGCCTTGAGTCAGTTATTTTCACCCCGACAGACTGGAACTTGCTGCGTAAATGTCCGTGTCCGGTGTGGATGGTGAAAGACCAGCCGTGGCCGGAAGGTGGCAAAGCGGTTGTTGCCGTCAACCTTTCCAGCGAAGAGCCTTATCACGATCCGCTCAACATTAAGCTGGTGAAAGAAACTATTGAATTGGCGTCTCACGTTAACCAGACGGAAGTACATCTGGTGGGCGCTTATCCGGTTACCCCTATCAACATTGCTATCGAACTGCCCGATTTTGACCCGAGCGTGTATAACGATGCAATCCGCGGTCAGCATCTGATCGCGATGAAAGCGTTGCGTCAAAAATTCCAGCTGGATGAGAAGTTCACGCATGTGGAAAAAGGTCTGCCCGAAGAAGTCATTCCTGACCTTGCAGAGCATTTGCAGGCGGGTGTCGTTGTTCTCGGCGCTATTGGCCGCACCGGCCTTTCCGCTGCATTTTTAGGTAACACAACCGAGCAGGTGATCGACCATCTGAAATGCGATTTGCTGGCAATCAAACCGGATGATTTCGAATGCCCTATTACGCCCGATGACGAAGAAGATGAAGACGAATAAAATCTGATTCATGCATAAATAAAGGCCAGTCGACTGACTGGCCTTTTTCATTACTGAGGGTGATTACAATGCACGCAGAATTTTCTCTACGCTTTCTTTGGCATCACCAAACAGCATTTGGGTATTTTCTTTGAAGAACAGCGGGTTCTGCACACCGGCATAACCGGTATTCATTGAACGTTTAAATACGATCACGTTCTGCGCTTTCCATACTTCCAGCACTGGCATACCCGCGATCGGACTGCGCGGATCTTCCTGTGCAGCCGGGTTCACGGTGTCATTGGCCCCGATAACCAGCACAACGTCGGTATCGCTGAAATCATCATTGATCTCATCCATTTCCAGCACGATGTCATACGGCACTTTTGCTTCGGCCAGCAATACGTTCATATGTCCCGGCAGTCGTCCTGCAACAGGGTGAATACCGAAACGCACCTTGATACCTTTTGCCCGTAATTTCGCGGTGATGTCATGTACCGGATACTGTGCCTGAGCAACTGCCATTCCGTAGCCAGGAGTAATGATCACTGAACTGGCGTTTTTGAGCATGTCAGCCACTTCTTCCGCGCTGGCTTCGTGATATTCACCCATCTCTTCAGCATCACCGGTAGAAGAACCATCAGTACCGAAGCCACCTGCAATCACGCTAATGAATGAACGGTTCATGGCTTTACACATGATATAAGAAAGGATCGCACCGGAAGACCCCACCAGCGCACCGGTGACGATCAGCAAGTCGTTGCTGAGCATGAAACCCGCTGCAGCCGCAGCCCAACCGGAATAGGAGTTCAGCATGGAAACCACAACCGGCATATCAGCGCCGCCGATTGAGGACACCAGATGCCAGCCAAACGCCAGTGCGATCACGGTCATGATCAGTAATGCGAGAACCTGAAGTCCGGTGCTTTCAGTGCGAACAAACATCACCATCAGCAGGAAGGAAACAACCAGCGCCGCCAGATTCAGTTTATGACGGTGTGGCAACGCCAGCGGTTTGGAAGAGATAATCCCCCGCAGTTTGCCAAACGCCACAATCGATCCGGTAAAGGTCACTGCGCCGATGAAGATGCCGAGAAACACTTCGGTCAGATGGATATTTTCCATCACGCCTTCCATCGGCACTGCACCATGATCCAGATAGCTGTTAAAGCCTACCAAAACTGCGGCCAGACCCACAAAGCTGTGCAATATCGCCACCAGCTCAGGCATTTCGGTCATTTCGACTTTTCGTGCCAGATAAACACCAATCGCACCGCCTATCACCATAGCAACGATGATCCAGCCAACATTGCCGGAGTCTGGCCCGAGGATAGTCGCGATTAACGCGATTGCCATCCCGGTAACACCGAAAATATTACCCTGCTTCGATGTCTCATGTTTCGACAGCCCCGCAAGGCTGCAAATAAACAAAATGGCGGCAACAATATATGCTGCTGTTACTAAACCCCCAGACATATGTTACCCCTTAGTTCTTACGAAACATCTTCAGCATGCGCTGAGTGACGGTGAATCCGCCGAAAATATTGATACTGGCAATCAGAACCGCGACGAAGGACAGGAAACTCACCCAACCGCCGTGGCCAATTTGCAGTACGGCACCGACCACGATAATCCCTGAGATGGCGTTAGTGACCGACATCAGCGGAGTATGCAGCGCATGACTGACATTCCACACCACGTAATAACCGACCACGCATGACAACGCGAACACGGTAAAGTGGGAAAGGAACTCTTTCGGAGCCACATTCGCCAGCCAGCCAAACAATACAATCGCTACCGCCATAATGATGAATTTGGTCCACGGCGACGCCGGTTTGGCTTCAACTTTGGCAACCGGTTCTGCGGCTTTCGCAGCCTGAGGCTGAGCAGATACCTGAATCGGCGGTGCAGGCCAGGTGACTTCACCGGATCTGACCACGGTTACGCCGCGCACAACGGTATCCTCGAAATCAATCTCAATTTCACCGTTCTTTTCTTTGCACAGCAGCTTCAACAGGTTAACCAGGTTGGTGCCGTAAAGCTGGGAAGATTGCGTAGGCAGACGACTTGGCAAGTCGGTATAGCCGATAATCTTCACGCCGTTTTCAGTGGTGGTAATTTTGTCGGCGACGGTCAGTTCACAGTTACCCCCGGTCTGAGCAGCCAGATCGACGATCACACTGCCCGGCTTCATGGATGCGACCATCTCCTGGGTAATGAGCTTCGGTGCCGGACGGCCAGGGATCAGCGCCGTCGTAACGATAATGTCCACTTCTTCGGCCTGCGCTGCAAACAGCGCCATTTCCGCTTTAATGAACGCTTCGGACATCACTTTGGCATAACCGTCACCGCTGCCCGCTTCTTCCTCGAAATCCAGCTCGAGGAATTCAGCTCCCATACTCTGGACTTGCTCTTTCACTTCAGGGCGGGTATCGAACGCACGGACGATAGCACCGAGGCTACCTGCCGCACCAATAGCAGCCAGACCGGCCACACCGGCGCCGATAATCATCACTTTTGCCGGAGGTACTTTACCCGCAGCGGTGATTTGCCCGGTAAAGAAACGGCCAAATTCGTGCGCCGCTTCAACGATCGCACGATAACCGGCGATATTAGCCATTGAACTCAGGGCATCGAGGGATTGCGCACGGGAAATTCGTGGCACGGAATCCATAGCCATTGCGGTCACCTGGCGGTCGGCCAGTTTTTGGATCAGCTCAGGGTTTTGCGCAGGCCAGATAAAGCTGACTAACGTGGTGCCTGCCTGTAATTTATCGATTTCATCGTTTTCAGGCGCATTCACCTTCAACACGATATCGGATTGCCATACATCATCGCCACTGACGACCGTCGCCCCCGCTTGTTCATACGCAGAGTCTTCAAAGCTGGCTAACTTACCGGCCCCCTGTTCGATAGCGACCGTAAAGCCAAGCTTCAGCAACTGTTCCACCGTTTTCGGTGTGGCTGCGACCCTGGCTTCATTGGTCAACCGCTCTCTTGGTACACCAATACGCATAATTTATTCCCTTCACCCTTTTCATTGATGATTTTGTCATCGACATAACAAATCACGTACAAGCCTGTCGGTTAATAGCCGTCACCGAATTTTATTTTTTCAGGCTGGTTATAACCTACTGAATATCTAATCAATAATCTACGTATCACAGTGATAGACAGGTAATTAATAATAAAAAAATTGATATAGTCCGCAAACCTGCTGCAAACCTTGAGAACCAAGCCTTTAATCCACCTTATAACGCGCATAACGCCGGATCAATCACTCAGCTCCCCCCTTCCTTAACCCGCTCATGGTGGGCATAGAAGTTAGAAAATAGTGAATAATTAACATTTATTTCACTACCTGGATTATTCAACAAACTTATATACGTTATGTGTAGTGAAAAAAGTAATGTGATATGTCGTACGTGCTCGCATTATTGCCATAAATTGCTGAGACACTCGGCATTGTTACATGCAATAATCGGCCGCTAACCTGTTACACATCAAAAATTCAGCACGTTTCAACATTACTGCGCAAGGTGAAAGGATTTTTATGAAGCTGACAAAAACGATCATCGCATCGGCCCTGTTTTCTGTTTCTGCACTGTCTGCTGTACATGCCGCGCAGGAAATTAGCCCGCAGAAAGCAGCAGCCATCAAGCCTTTTGATCGCATTGTTATTACCGGGCGGTTCAACACGCTGGGCGACGCCGCTGACGCCGTTTCCCGCCGTGCCGATACGCTGGGTGCAGATTATTTTTATATTCAGGATACCAACAGCACTAACAATAGCGGCAACTGGCGCGTAGTTGCAGACATCTATAAAAAAGATGCGCCAGAAATCAGCAAAGATCCGCACTATCGTGTTATCAACGGGGTGGTTGAATTGCCTAAAGACGTTGCTTACGGCCTCGAACCTTTCGATACCGTCACAGTTAACGGTTTCTACCGCAGCCAGCCAGACGTCAACGATGCCATTACGAAAGCAGCGAAAGAAAAAGGGGCATATTCCTTCTTCATCGTTCGCCAGATTGATGCCAACAGCGGCGGCAATCAGTACATCACTGCATTTATTTACAAGAAAGATGCGCAAAAGCGTGTTGTCCAGTCTCCGGATGCTATCCCTGCTGATTCTGAAGCCGGTAAAGCAGCACTGGCAGCAGGCGGTGCAGCAGCAGCCAGGGTTGAGATCCCCGGCGTGGCTTCCTCTGGTAGCCCAAGCCGTGATGTCGGCCGTTTCTTTGAGACACAATCCTCAACCGGTCAGCGCTACACGGTGACTGCTACTAACGGTGCTAAGATTCAGGAAGTGAATGACGTGACCGCCGCTCAGATGGTTCCGTTTGATTCCACCACTTTCACCGGCCACTTCAACAGCACCACGGATGTTTCGCAAGAAGTCGCGAACCGTGCAGCGGCCAAAGGCGCCAAGTTCTACCACATTACCCGCCAGTGGCAGAACAAAAGCGGCGGCAACCTGACTGTGAGCGCAGACTTCTTCAAATAAGTCTGAATAACAGCAGCAAAAAGGCAGCCCCGGTGGCTGCCTTTTCTTTTTTTACCGCGAGAACCTTTCTGGTCAGATTAGCTTCCCCAGGTACGCTCCAGCACGTTCACCCAGTTTTTGTAGCAGATTTTTTCCAGCAGTTCCTTGCCGTAGCCCGCTTTGCGCAACGCTTCAACCAGCACCGGTAACCCGCGCACATCTTTTAAAAACGGCGCCATTGAAGCTCCGTCAAAGTCCGATCCCAATCCGACCCCGTCCTCACCCAGGTGTTCAAGCAGATAATCCACGTGACGCACCATGATATCGGTGCCGGTATCATCGCTGCGCTTGCCATCTTCGCGCAGGAATGGCACCGCAAAGTTCAGCCCGACGAACCCCTGGCTTTCTCTGATTGCTCCCAGTTGTTGATCGGTCAGGTTACGTGACTGCGGGCAGATGCTGAATGCATTGGAATGGCTCGCCACCAGCGGCGCATCACTTAACTCAGCCACCTGCCAGAACCCTTTTTCGTTGAGATGAGAGAGATCAATCATGATGCGTTTCTGGTTACAGGCTTTCACCAGACGCACCCCCGCCTCCGTCAGCCCCGGCCCGGTATCCGGTGAGGTTTGATATTTAAACGGGACACCCTCACCGAAAATGTTAGGCCGGCTCCATACCGGCCCCAGAGAACGCAACCCCATGCTGTAAAGCACATCGAGATTATACAACTCCTCATCAATCGCCTCGGCGCCCTCAATATGCATAACCACTGCTAAAGCATGATTATCCATTGACTGTCTGATCTCCTGCGCAGTGCGGCAAATTTTCACCTTCCCCTGCGACTGCGCTTCGATTCTCAGCAGGAATGCCATCATGCCAAATGTGACATCACGTGCAAAATCGAAAGAAGGTGTCGGGGAAAAATCAGGATGTTTTTGAGTACCTTCCGGCAGAAAACGCGTATCCACTGAACGATCCGGCACGCTATTTGCTAGATCAACATCAGGAGTCGGCACCCAGGCGGCGAAAAGCCCGCCAGCAAAGCCTGCTTCACGACAGCGCGGCAGGTCCAGTTGCCCGCTGGCGGGTCCCTGAAGGAATGCACGCTCAGGATCCTGGCGATGTGCTGTCCAAAGCTGCAGCAACACATCGTTATGTCCATCAAAAACCGGCATTAATTCTTCAGTTCCGTGCGCTACGTTATTCATAAAAAGCTCTACCTTTGATTAAGCATGACTAAGACAACGGAGATTTGTTCGTGCGGGGTGCAGTAAGACCGTCATGCTGCACCAGCGTTGAACAAAGACAGTACGCTTCAAATGCGTTTTCGATATGAGATGTCGACGACGTGTTTTTCATTTAAGCCCGTTGCCCGGAATTAAGTCAAGGGTATGGCACTGTAATTTTTAATTTTACTTTTATATATCAATCTCATGGGAGTAGTTATGGTTACCAGGCGTCAATTTGTTACCGGTTTTTCCGCAATACCTGTGCTGTCCTACCTGAAGTTTGATGCCGTGTTTGCTGCCACTCCGGCATCAATACTGGTCATGGCCATCCAGCTCGACATCGTTACCAGCCTTGATCCGCATGAAAGCTTCGAATCCGTGGGCAGTGAAATTACCGGCAATATGTATCAGCAACTGGTGAAACCTAAACTGGCGTCCCCTGATGAAATCGAGGGTGATCTGGCTGTTTCATGGACCGCTTCTGACGATAAAAAAACCTTTACCTTCAAGCTGGATCCGAAAGCCAAATGGGCCGATGGCAAACCGGTCACCGCAGAAGACGCCGCTTTCTCCCTGCAACGCGTGGTAAAACTTGATAAAAGCCCGGCCTATATTATTAACCAGTTTGGTTACACTAAAGATAACGTCGAAAGCCTGATCACCGCCCCTGACGCCGAAACGCTGGTGATTAAAACCGCTGAACCGGCATCTGAATCTTTCCTGCTCTATTGCCTGACCGCCAACGTCGGCAGCATCGTGCAAAAATCTGCCTGTCTGGCGAATCAGACCGGAGATGATCTGGGTAACGGATGGCTGAAGAAAAACAGTGCCGGTTCAGGTGCGTTCAAACTGCGCGACTGGAAAGTCAGCGAATCTGTGATTCTGGAAAGCAACAAAAACAACCCGCACGCGGGCAAGATCCAGCGCATCATTATGCGTCATATCATTGACCCTTCCGCACAGTTGCTGATGCTGCAAAAAGGCGATGTGGATATCGCCCGGAACCTGACCACCGAGCAGTTACGTCCGCTGATCAACGACAAAAACTTCACGCTGGTACAAAAAGGTATCGCCGGTACCTTTATGCTGTCTGCCAATACCGCACATCCGAATCTGGCTAAACCGCAGGTCTGGCAGGCGATCAAATGGGCCATCGATTACGAGAACATCCAGCAGCATATCGTGCCGCTGACGCATAAAATCCATCAGAGCTTCCTGCCGGAAGGTTTCCCGGCGGCAGTGAATACCATCATGTACAAACGTGATGTGGCTAAAGCCAAAGCGTTGCTGGCCGAGGCCGGTTTCCCTAACGGTTTTGAAATTACATTAGATCACTACTCCGCCTCACCCTCTTCTGACATTGTGCAGGCATTGCAGTCAAACCTCGCGGAAGTCGGGATTAAAGTCACGCTGCTGGCAGCGGAAAGTCGTCAGGTCCTGACCAAAATGCGTGCGCGTCAGCAACAACTGGCGATGACCCAATGGGGCGCGGACTACTTTGACCCTAACTCTAACGCCGAAGCCTTCTGCAGCAATCCCGATAATACCGACAAAGCCAAGAGTCGCACACTGGCATGGCGCTGCAGCTGGCAGGATAAAGAAATTTCAGATCTCAGCACCAAAGCGCTGAAAGAATCGGATCCGGCCACCCGCATCAAACTGTATGAAGAATTGCAGACCAGACATATGGAAAACAGCCCGTTTGCCATCATGCTGCAACCGACCATGACCGCCGCCTGCCGCAACGTGATTTCCGGCGTGGTATTAACTGTAATGAGCACCAGCCCCTACGAGAAGGTTGTTAAAGCGTGAGCAAGAGACTCAAAGGATTTCTGAGTACCTGCATCAGCGTTTGTCTTACTTTGTTTGGTCTGTCGGTTGTGACTTTTTTCATTGGTCGCGTCATGCCGACGGACCCGGTTCTGGCTGCGGTTGGCGATAACGCCCCGCAGGCAGTCGTCGAACGGGTTCGTCATGAAATGGGGCTGGATCAGCCCCTCTGGTTGCAGTTTTTCCATTATCTCAGTCAGGTATTCCACGGTGATTTAGGGCGCTCCGCCCTGACCTCCAATCTGGTCACTACGGACATCGCCCGGTTTTTCCCCGCCACGCTGGAGCTGGCCACAGCGGCGATCATTATCGCCGCCATTGTCGGTATTCCGCTGGGTGTCTGGGCCGCTACCCGTCAGGGAAGCTGGATTGATCAGACCATCCGCGTGGTCTGTCTGGCCGGTCACTCGCTGCCGGTTTTCGTGCTGGCCCTGCTCAGCCTGCTGATTTTCTACTCCGCGCTGGGTATCGCGCCGGGACCGGGGCGCCAGGACATCATCTATCAGGATATGATCCCACAGGTGACCGGTTTACTGACGGTCGATTCTCTGCTGGCGGGTGATATGGGCGCATTTTGGGACGCGCTCGCTCATATGGTGCAGCCGGTTCTGATCCTCGCGTATTTCAGCATGGCCTACATTACCCGCATGACCCGCACTTTTATGCTCAACGCGTTGGGCGGCGAATATGTGATCACCGCCCGCGCCAAAGGCCTCCCGGCGCGACGGGTTATCTGGAAACATGCATTCCCCACCGTCGGCGTACAACTGATCACCGTGCTGGCCCTGACATACGCAGGTTTGCTGGAAGGTGCCGTGGTCACAGAAAACGTCTTCTCCTGGCCGGGTCTTGGACAATATCTCACCGTGTCGCTGATGAACGCGGATATGAATCCGGTGATCGGCTCAACGTTGCTGATTGGCGCGATTTATGTGCTGCTCAACCTGCTGGCTGACCTTCTCTACCGACTATTGGATCCCCGCGTAAAATGAGCACTCTTCCTGTCACACCTCAACCCCGCGCGGGCAGCCGCGCCTGGCTGCTGGCGGATACGCCGCACACCCGTACGCAAGCCGTCTGGGGCCGCCGTTACCGTATCTGGCTTGGCCTGCGTAAAAATCCTCTGGCAGTCACCGGCCTGTTCACCGTGCTGCTTGTCTTGCTGGTTTCCCTCTGCGCCCCCTGGCTGACCAGTTATGACCCAGGTGTACAAGACCTGGCGCACCGTCTGGCGAAACCCTCTTCCCTGCACTGGCTGGGCACCGATGAACTGGGCCGCGACACCCTGAGCCGCATTCTTTATGGTGGCCGGATTACGCTCGGTATGGTGATCGTGGTAGTCGCGATCGTCGCCCCGTTAGGCTTGCTGATCGGTTGCGTGGCGGGTTATGCCGGCGGTTTACTCGATCGCATCCTGATGCGCATCACCGACATCTTTCTGGCCTTCCCGCGCCTGATTCTGGCACTGGCCTTTGTAGCTGCGCTGAAACCCGGTATCGAAAGCGCCATTCTGGCTATCGCCCTCACGGCCTGGCCACCGTATGCCCGCCTTGCGCGCGCGGAAACCATGCAGGTGCGCGGCACGGATTACATTGCCGCCTGCCGTCTGACCGGTGCGACACCAGCCCGCATCGTGCTGCACCATATTATGCCGCTGTGTGTGCCGAGCCTGGTAGTGCGTATCACACTCGACATGAGTTCGATCATTATCACTGCCGCCAGTCTGGGCTTTTTAGGCATGGGCGCTCAGCCGCCATCACCGGAATGGGGCGCGATGATAGCCACTGCCCGCCGGTTCCTGTTCAGTGAATGGTGGGTACCGTTAATTCCGGCCATAGCCATTTTTGTGACCTCTCTGGCGTTTAACTTCCTCGGCGACGGGCTGCGTGACGTTCTCGATCCTAAGGAGCAATGATGCTGGTTGATATTAAAGACTTGCATATTACATTTCAGACCAACAGCGGCAGTTTCGACGCCGTTCGCGGCGTATCGCTGTCATTGGGCAAGGAGAAATTTGGGATCGTGGGCGAAAGTGGCTCCGGTAAATCCCTGACAGCACGTTGCCTGATGAACCTTCTGCCTTCCGCTGCAAAGTGCCGCGCCGAAACGCTGTCTTTCGACGGCATCGATCTGCGCAATGCCAGCGAAAAGCAAATGCGTCAGATCCGCGGCAAGCGCGTGGGTTTCATTTTGCAGGATCCGAAGTATTCATTGAATCCGGTGATGCCGATTGGTAAACAGGTGGCAGAAGCCTGGCAAACACATAAAGGAGGCTCGAAAAAACAGGCGATGAATGCCGCCATAGAACTGCTCGATCAGGTGCGTATCCGTGATCCGCACAAAGTCGCGGGCCGTTATGCACATGAAGTCTCCGGCGGCATGGGCCAGCGCGTGATGATTGCCATGATGCTGGCACCGGATCCGGAGCTGATGATTGCCGATGAACCGACCAGCGCACTGGATGCCACCGTGCAGGCTGAGATTTTGCGTCTGCTGGATGACCTGGTGTCCGGTCGTGGTATGGGGCTGATTCTGATCAGCCATGATTTACCTCTGGTGTCGAAATTCTGCGACCGCATGGCCGTCATGTACGCCGGGCGTATTGTCGAAACGTTACAGGCGGGTGATTTGCTCAAAGCACAACATCCTTACACGCGCGGACTGCTGGAATGTCTGCCGTCGCTCAAACATCCGCGGGACAGACTGCCGGTGCTGGTACGTGACGAAGCATGGAAAACCTCATGACAGTAGAATCCCCCCCTTTAGATAACAGCAAAATTATCCTCAATAACCTGCGCATCGCGTTCGGCGATACCGAGGTGGTGAAAGGCGTGAGTTTCAGTGTCGCACCCGGCGAATGTTTCGGCATCGTAGGAGAAAGCGGTTCGGGCAAATCCACAATTTTACGCGCGCTGGCAGGGTTAAATCAGGCATGGTCCGGTGGGATGACCATTGGCGGCGAAGACCAGGTGCCGGTGCGTCAGAAACGCTTTTTCCGCCGCGTACAGATGGTATTTCAGGATCCGTACGGCTCGCTGCACCCGCGCCAGACCATTGACCGCATCCTCAGCGAACCGTTGATCGTGCACGGGTTTCTGAATATCGAAAAACGCATAACTGATGCGCTGGCTGAAGTTGGCCTGCCACAGGCGGTGCGTTTTCGCTTCCCGCATCAGCTTTCCGGCGGCCAACGCCAGCGGGTCGCTATCGCGCGGGCGATGATTTCAGAACCGGAAATTTTACTGCTCGATGAACCGACCTCGGCGCTGGATGTTTCAGTGCAGGCTGAGATCCTCAATCTGCTAAGCGACCTGCGTGAGCGCCGCAAACTGACTTATATTCTGGTCAGTCACAATCTGGCTGTCGTAACGCATCTTTGCACCAGCATTGGCGTGATGATTGGTGGTGAAATGGTCGAACTTCTGAGCGCGGACGATTTACGGATGGGCAACGTCAGCCATCCGCATACCGCTGAGTTGCGATCGTTAAGTCTCAGTTTAGAGGAACCCGAATAAACCTTCCTGCACGGAAGGTTTATGGATTTCACGGGCGGCCCACTTTTTCACTGAAAGATAGTCAGGAGACATTAATGACATCCACCGCACAGTCTGCATTACAGTGGCAGGCGGCTGAAGAAACAGCAAAGCGTATCACCCGGAACTGGGATAAACCCGGTGAACCGGGGGGTGCAATCACCCTTTTCGACAGTAAAGCTCTCCGTGGTTTCGCGACCGGCGGACTGGCAAATCTCAGCACCTCAATACCTTTTAGTATCGATTCTGTTGTCCGCTATGCCTCAGTCACGAAACATATTTTTTCCACCCTGGCTTTGCTGAAAAGCCATGCCGGTCTTTCGGCGAGTGATACCCTCGGCCAATATTTACCGCAACTGAAAGCGCCGATGTCTCGGGTCACTATCGGGCAGGCGCTGGACATGACAGGCGGTTTGCCGGACGTGCGGGAAACCCTCTCTCTGCTGGGCATTTCGGTTTACAACGTCAGCGAAGCCGCTGCCATTATGGAATTTCTGGCGCAGGACGGCGCGCTGAACTTCAAGGCAGGTACTGAAATTTCCTACAGCAATACCGGTTACCGGCTGGTAGAAGAGATCCTCAAACAACAAGGCATTTTGTTTGAGGATCTGCTGCAAAAGCATATCGCGCAGCCGCTGGGTATCGTCTTTCATGCCCCGGAAACCTGGTTCGATATCGTCCCGGATCTGGTCCCCGGTTACTGGCAGGACACAACAGGCTGGAAAACAGCTGTCGCGGGTTTGCATTTGTCCGCATCCGGCAGCCTCACCGGCAGCCTGCGTTCGCTTTCAGTGTGGCTGCAAAGCCTGCTTTCACAAAGCGGACCCGGTGCGGGCGTACTGAAAACACTGACAGAACCACGCTATTTGCATGGCAATATTCCCTCCGCTTACGGACTGGGCATCACCTCGACACAAATCGGTGAACATAGGGTTTACGGCCACGGGGGTTCCCATGCCGGTTATAAAACCTATTTCCTGCTCCATCCTGAGCTTGACGCAGGCATTGCGCTGGTCTCTAACCGCGAAGACACCACGGCCTTTACCCACGCGCTGGACGTCATGTCGTCACTGTTAGCGACGCCGCTTCCGGCACGCAGTCATGCTTTGCCGGATGGCTTATATTCCAGCGCGGCTGAGCCTTACTGGTTGAAAGTGAGCAACGGCACTGCCAGTTATCTCGGTTCAGCGGATAATTTGTATCAGGGCGCGGATGTCGACGAAGCCATCACGCTTTCCGCGCATATGCCGATGCGTCTGCGCTGGAACGGCATCGCCATTCAGGGTGAGATCGGCCATGCACCACGTTATTTCACTCCCGTGGAACCCAACGATTGTCTGAAAATGGTACAGGGACGCTGGTATCATCCTCAATCGAAAGCCGCCTTTGATATTGAAGGCGATCGATTGCTTATCGGTGTCGGCACGTTACGCGCCAGTGGTCAGCTGACTTCGCTGGGTGCGGGACGTTTACTGGTGGAACTTCCTGACGGTCCGTGGAAGAAAAACTTCTGCCTGTATTTCCAGGGCTACACGGTAAAACTCATCTCCAACCGTAGCCGTGTATTGAATTTCCGCCGTGATGAGTGCCGCAGCACCTGGCATCCGGGAACATAACTTCTGTACAATCATCCTGCAGAACGCCCCCGGAGCACGTCTGGTGGCGTTTTTTTCATGCCAAGCTTGATTTATGTCTGCGCGATGCGGGCCTGAAAGGCGTAGGCTACTCTTTTTCCGGTGAAGGAGTACCGGGTTCATATCCATTTTTCTGTCAGGTGATTTACATCCTATGAATACTTCAGGAAGACGCCATATCAGGCCTTTCAGCGCACTGATAGACGCCTGTTTTCGTGAAAAATATACGCTTCAACGTTTACTCAACGATGCCATTGCCGGCGTTACTGTGGGGATCATCGCCATCCCGCTGGCAATGGCACTGGCAATTGCCAGCGGTGTACCACCGCAATACGGGCTGTATACATCGGCCATTGCAGGGATTGTCATCGCTGTTTTCGGTGGCTCGCGCTTCAGTGTTTCGGGCCCGACGGCGGCGTTTGTTGTTATTCTTTACCCTGTGTCGCAACAGTTCGGCTTGTCCGGTTTATTGCTGGCTACGCTGATGTCAGGTTTCATGCTTCTTCTCATGGGGATGGCGCGTTTTGGCAGGCTGATTGAATACATCCCGCTGCCTGTCACCCTCGGCTTCACCTCCGGTATTGCGATCACCATCGGTACCATGCAGTTCAAAGATTTCTTTGGTCTGACGATGGCGACAGTGCCGGAACATTATCTGAGTAAAGTGGCGGCGCTGGTAATGGCGCTGCCCACGCTGGATATTGGCGATGCCGCCACAGGCATTGTGACTCTTGGTATATTAATCTTCTGGCCAAAACTGGGATTGCGTGTGCCCGGCCATCTTCCGGCTTTGCTGGCTGGTTGTGCGGTGATGGCAATTTTCATGCAGGCAGGACACCCGATTGCCACCATAGGTTCACGCTTTCATTTCCTGCTGCCTGACGGTTCGCAGGGCAACGGTATTCCGTCAATTCTGCCGCAGTTCACCCTGCCGTGGACACAAAACGGCGGCGGGGGGCTGAGCTGGACGCTGGTGCAGGCGCTGTTACCGGCAGCGTTCTCAATGGCGATGCTGGGCGCGATTGAATCACTGCTGTGCGCCGTCGTGCTTGATGGCATGACCGGCAAAAAACACCATTCGGATAATGAACTGATCGGTCAGGGTATCGGCAATATGATCAGCCCCTTTTTTGGCGGCATCACCGCCACAGCGGCGATTGCACGTTCTGCGGCTAACGTTCGCGCGGGTGCAACCTCTCCGGTTTCTGCCATTATTCACTCGCTGCTGGTGATCCTCGCGCTGCTCATTCTGGCACCCCTGCTTTCCTGGCTGCCGCTGGCGGCGATGGCGGCGCTGTTGCTGATGGTGGCATGGAATATGAGCGAAGCGCATAAAGTGGTGGATTTACTGCGCCGCGCGCCAAAAGACGACATTCTGGTGATGCTGACCTGTATGAGCCTGACGGTACTGTTCGACATGGTGATCGCGATTACTGCGGGTATCGTGATGGCGTCGCTGCTGTTTATGCGCCGTATTGCCAAACTCACCCGCCTGACCGAAGTCCTGTCCGAAACTCCCGAAGATGCGCTGGTTCTGCGGATCAATGGCCCGCTGTTCTTTGCTGCGGCGGAACGTATCTTCAGTGAATTGCAGGTACGCAGTGAAGGTAAGAAAGTCATCGTTCTGGTGTGGGATCGTGTGGCCGTGCTCGATGCCGGTGGCGTCAGTGCATTACGCCATTTCATCAATACCCTGCCGCCGGGCACGGAACTGCGAATCGCAGAGATCCCTTTCCAGCCGCTGAAAACACTCGCCCGCGCGAGAATGCAACCGGTTGAAGGCAAGCTAAGTTTCCACAGCTCCTTACAGGATGCGTTATAACTCTGCGCGGTAAACGACAAAGGCGACCGG
>NZ_JAFMOS010000554.1 GCF_019049755.1 Rahnella perminowiae | reverse complement strand
CTCTTCAATAACCGATGAAAGTAAAGTCATCAATCACGGTTACAACCGGGGGGCCGGTAATAAAAAAATTCATATTTGTATTACTAAAACGCTTCCTTCAACGATGTTCAAAAATCTTACCAGTATCAGTAAAACCGGCATGATGTCCGGCGACCAAAGTCTTTCCGACTATCTGTCATTGAAAAAGAGCTTACCGTATTACGACAAGCAACCCTGGAAAGAGCCTCTTATCGAAGGTTTAAATAAACGTGCCAACGCGCTGGGGGGCGAAGAATTGCTCAACAAATTCGAGTCGATGGTCGCTGGCAGAAACCCCTATGATGGCAGTATCGCCTACAAACTTTTGACACCCGATGATGTCCCCGCCCCGGCGCTGAAAAATAGTCTTCTGGCATTTAACCAGGAAGTGTATGCGAGAAAAGCTGACAGGCAGATCAGAGAGATATTAATGAAATACCTCTGACCCTTCACCAACTTAACAGACCGGCCATCAGGTCATGGCCCGGGCCGGTCCGCTTCATTGCCCTCACCTATTTCTGCAGAACTTCCGGGTTAACGCAGAATTGTTTGACGTCGCCTTTCAGCGCCGCAATCAGGTTATCTACGGCACAGGCAGCCATGTCATAACGGGTTTCATGAGTTGCAGATCCGATGTGGGGCAGGGCAACCACGTTCGGCAGGCTCAGAAGCGGTGAGTCTTTTGGCAGCGGTTCCGTTTCAAATACATCCAAACCTGCGCCATAAATGGTTTTGGCTTTCAGCGCATCAATCAGTGCCGGCTCATCAATCACAGGGCCACGGCCAGCGCTAATCAAAATGGCGCTGGATTTCATTTTTGCCAGTTGCTCTTTGCCAATCAGATGGAAAGTCTGCTCCGTCATTGGCAGCAGAACACAAACGAAATCTGACGCTTTCAGCAGTTCATCCAGCTCACATTTACGGGCGCCAAAACGCTCTTCGGCTTCTTTATGTTGACTGCGCGCGTTGTACAGAATGGGCATGTCGAAGCCAAAATGGGCACGTTGTGCCAGCGCCAGGCCGATACGGCCCATGCCGACGATACCCATGGTTTTATGATGCACGTCGGTGCCGAACCAGTCTTCGCCAATGTTTTCATTCCATTCACCGGCCTTTACACGCTCGGCCACATTCACCACACGACGGGCGGTGGCAAGCACCAGCGCCATCACCGTATCGGCTACGGTATCG
The DNA here is from genome assembly GCF_019049755.1 of Rahnella perminowiae. Lineage (GTDB taxonomy): Bacteria > Pseudomonadota > Gammaproteobacteria > Enterobacterales > Enterobacteriaceae > Rahnella > Rahnella perminowiae. Next base: position 17,109 of record NZ_JAFMOS010000554.1, on the reverse strand, counting down.
GTCAGCGCCGTCGGAGTATGCATCATCGGGATCTGGCGACGGGTCAGTTCTTTTACATCGAAATTATCATAACCCACTGAAATTGTTGAGACAGCCCGCAGGCGCGGCGCATGGTCAAACAATTCCTTATCCACTTTCCCGCCAGAACCCAGTAATCCTTCCGCGTTTTGCAGCGCATCAAAAACCTGAGCGCGATTTTTATCCGTGATGCCATCAAATTCAGTGATGGTGAAATGCTCTTCCAGACGCTGATGCAAATCTGCGGGTAATTTTTTATATAGAACAATAGACGGCTTCATGACTTACTCCCTTGGGTTAAGGAAACTTCTTTCGGCTGAATGTTGGCCTGTCGTGGTCTCACCAGCAGGGTCAGGCCTGCGGAAACCAGTAACGACACGGCCATGAAAATGAAGGATGCTGCCGGGCTGCCCGTATTCCCGTTGAGATAACCAACAAACCAGGAACCAAAGAACGAGCCCAGCGCACCGAGACTGTTGATTAATGCCATTGCGCCACCGGAAACATTTTTCGGCAGCATTTCAGGAATGATGGCAAAGAAGGGGCCGTACGGGGCATACATTGCCGCAGCAGCGACCACCAGTAAACTGTACGAAAGCCAGAAATTATTTGTGCCCGCGGCCCATGAACCAAAGAACGCCAGTGCGCCCACCAGCAATAACGGCCAGACAAACAACTTACGGTTTTGCATTTTGTCCGATGCCCAGGACACCAGAATCATCGCGAGCGTGGCGGCCAGATAAGGGGCGGAGGATAACCAGCCCGCTTCGACCATGCCCATTGATTTGCCGTCGCGTAAAATCGACGGCAGCCAGAGCACAAAACCATACACGCCAATGCTCCAGAAGAAATATTGCAGACAAAGCAGCACCACATTGCGCGAGCGGAAGGCTTCGCGGTAACCGCCGACCGCCTGAATATTTTTCTGCTCTTTTTCCAGTTGCGCGGCCAGCGCCTGTTTCTCCCGATCGCTCAGCCAGCTGACTTCTTCGGGTTTATCTTTGACGGTAAACCACCAGATAACCGCCCAGATAATCGCCGGAATACCTTCGAAGATAAACATCTCTCGCCAGCCAAACGATTTGATCAGATAGCCGGAAAGTACTGACATCCACAATACTGTCACCGGATTACCGAGGATCAGAAAAGTGTTGGCACGGGAACGTTCGGATTTTGTGAACCAGTTGCTGATATACACCAACATAGCGGGCATGACGGCGGCTTCAACCACGCCGAGTGCGAAGCGGATCACCGCCAGCATAGGAATGTTGGTCACCACGCCGGTTAAAGAGGCAAATCCCCCCCACAACAATAAACACCAGAAAATCAGTTTTTTAACACTGCGGCGCTCAGCATAAATCGTGCCTGGGATCTGGAAGAAGAAATAACCCAGAAAAAACAGTGCCCCGAGCAGGGACGACATTCCTTTGGTGATGCCCAAATCGTCGTTGATACCGGCCGCCGAAGCAAAACTGAAGTTCGAGCGGTCAACATACGCCAGACTGTAAGTGATGAACACGACAGGCATGATGTACCACCAGCGGCGGGTGGCGATCCTGGACTGATTCATAACGCGTTCTCCTGATAGTGCATCAGCACGTTCCCGTCTCCGCTTACTGACGTAACAGTTCTACGTAATAGCGCGTCACCGCGGTCAGATCATCCCCTTCAAGCGGGAATTCGATACCGCGCGGAACATCCTGAGGCAGAATTTTTAATAAAGGTTCCCAGCTGCCGTCGCTGTCATCGAGTGCAACGGCATGCCATTTCCCGCTACGTTTTTGGGCTGCTTTGACATGCACATAACCCACGTGACGCGCCAGACGTTCAGCAGCAACCGCCGGATCCTGTCCGACCCACAGCCAGTTGGCCATGTCGAACGTCATGCTTAACGGCAGATGCAGCGACTCAGCAGCAAACATAAAGGCGTTAATGCGCGACAGAATGCCACAATCCGGTGACTGGTCATTCTCAACCACCAGTTTCACCGGGCTTGATGCCAGCACGACTTTCAACGGCGTCAGATCCTGGCCCGGCTCAAATTCGCCGAGAGAAAACTTAACTGTGCGTGCATTGAGAATCCGCGCCTCTTCAAAATATTGTGGTGCATCAGGGTTAAGCTTGCCACCTGGTGAAAACAGCGGAAAAGGCACGGAGTACACAGCAAACAATCCATGATTTTGGATTTTTTCTGCCAGCGTTGGCAGCGAATCCAGCTCTCCGGCAGAGAATAATTCGCGGCGAATTTCCACGCCGTCGGCCTTTGCATCAGCAATCACTGAAAGCAGCGCTGTCTGGCCGCCACGGGCTTTTACCACACTGTTGCCGTAGGCGGCGGTGACAATGACGATTTCTCTTTTCATGAATATTTATCCTGTAAAGCACCCGGTAAAACCGGTGCAGACAATCATTTCCGAAACCTCATTTTAGTGGAACAAATGACAGGTCGAGCTGTTGTTAACGTTTTGTTTCGTTTTATACAACCTAATTGGAACCGGTTCCAATCGACAGAACAAAAGCGCAAAAATATGATCCCGCTCACGAAGAACGGACAGGTAGCGGGAGAAGAAAAGGGATCAGCGCGCGGCTGTTGAACCACGCACAACCAGCTCACCGGAAAATTCCAGCTCAGCCACAGGGTCAGAATTGCCCTGAATCCGGGTCACCAGCTGTCTGAGTGCCGCAACACCCATATCATAGGTGGGTTGCCTGAGCGTGGTGATGCCCACGCCCGCCAGATCAGCCCAGACCAGCTCATCGAAACCGGATAAACCGATGTCGGGTCCCCAGCGGATATTCAGCCTCTGCATAGCACGCGCGACCTGTAGCGTCAGTGCACCATTCACGCACATCACGGCTTTGTGTTTATCCGCATGCCTTGCCACAAAATCTTTCAACAGATTATCGAGCCCTTCGGTATTGTTCAGCTCAATTTCGCCCTGTTCAGCAATGTTCTGCGGGTATTGCTGCATACATTTCAGGAAGGCGTGTAAGCGGTCAAAACGGGTATTAATGGTGGCAGGTTCACTGATAAAAAGCAGGGCTTCGAAACCCTGCTTCAGGAGATGACCGGTCATCATCTGTGTGGCTTCAATGTTGTTCAACCCGATGACATCGCAGGCGAAATTCGCGACTTTGCGGTCAATCAGGACCATCGGTAAATTAGCCTGTTGCAGCGTGGAAATTGCCGCCTCGCGCATCCCGACGGCATTCACCACGATACCATCGACACGATAGCTGCTGAGCAATTGCAGGTAATGCTTTTCCTGATCCAGCTCATTATTGGTGTTACACACCAGCAGAGTCAGGCCCTCCTGACGACAGGCGGCTTCGACGCCACGCATCACTTCAACCGAATACGGGTTAGTAATATCTGCAAGGATAAGCCCCACCAGGCGCGTTTGCCCGCTTTTCAGGCTGCGGGCCATCTGGCTGGGCTGATAATCCAGCAGGGAGATTGCCCGTCCGATACGCTCTTTCAGCGCATCAGACAGCAGGTGTTTTTCGCCGTTGAGATAACGCGACACGCTGGTTTTGCCGGTTTTGGCAGCACTGGCGACATCACGTATCGTGGCGCGGACCGTCACGCCCGGTTCCTGTTTTTTACTCACAGCCTTTCTCCCCTCATGCTTATCCCACGGAGACTAGCACAGAGTGCCGAAAGGCTGCACCCGCCAGTCAGCGCAAACTTTCTGCCGTGTGTATTGGCGGCGTGGCTTCTGCCTTTGGCCGGCTGCTCAGGGTAAATGCCGAAATGATCGTGACCCCGAAGGCGATACCGCCGAGGATCAGATAAGTATCGCTGAATCCTATCCGGTCATACAAATTCCCCGCGAAGGCCGAAAGGAAAATCGCCGCCAGCTGTTTGGCAAAGTTAAAGCCGATCAGATAAAGGGTCGCGGAGAACCGGACATCAAAAATCTGTGTGATGTATTTGAATACGCCAACCAGCAGGAATGGCACTTCCAGCGCGTGCAGCATCTTCAGTAAAATCACTTCGATTGCCGTGGTGGCAAACGACGAACCGACAATGCGGATAGACATAATCGTACCCGCCAGCAGTAAGGTGTTTTTTGCGCCGATACGGTTAATGATCCACGGTGAACAGAACATAATCAGTGCGTTACACAGCTCGCCTGCCGTGGTGACATAGCCGAACATTTCGGTGCCCTGCTGCGGGGAAGCGAAGAAGGTTTTGAAGAAGGTGGCGAATTGTTGATCGAATACGTCATAGACACAGGCCACGCCAACCACATATAAAATCAGCATCCACAGCTTGCGTTCTTTCAGCAATAAAGCTGCCGTTTTCAGCGAGAATTGCGACTGATTGGCGCCAAGTTTATTCAAAACCAGCGCGTTTTTGTTTTCCTGCGGACGGGCAATCAACAGCAGAATCATCAGGATCACCGCTGCGCCGGAACCCATCCAGAACACAATATCCGGGTTGATGTTAAACAGCACGCCTGCCGTTGAAGCACAAATCCCCCAGCCGAAACAGCCGAACATCCGCGCCTTGCCGTATTCAAACGAACTGTTGCGGCTGACCCTTTCGATATAGGCCTCGGTTGCACCTGATCCGCCCGCAAACACGAAACCGATATAGGCGCCGCCGAGTATCGCGCCGAGCACGATATTCAGTTTTAACAAGGGCGCGAAAACGTAAATAAAGAACGGCGCGAACAGAAACAGCAGTACGGCGATGATCCACAGAAGGTGTTTCTTCAGGCCGAGCTTGTCAGAAATGATGCCGAAAACCGGCTGAAACAGAATGGCAAACAAAGACATGCTGGAAAACACAATGCCGGTTTCCGTTTTACTCAGGCCGATAATGTCAGAAAGCCAGATGGGTAAAAACGGATAACAGGTCGCCATGATGAAAAAATAGAGGAAGAAATAGCTGCCAAATATCCAGAAATTAGTATTGTTTTTATAGAAGCAACGATCGGAGGTTTGTGTAGGGGTCATAGTGATTTCCTTGCCGAAACCATGAAAACCGGCACTGTCGTACCGGCGTATTTTTGTTGTTATCGGACTTCTTCGAAGCCCAGAAGCAGGGCACTTTCAGGATCCAGCACCGGCAGCGTCAGCCCGGCATTTGCCAGCCATTCGCCGCTCAATACCGGAGATTCATGCAGCCATGCCGGTTGCGCACGCATGGTGTGACCGCTGCCGCCGCCTGCCAGCAATGGCGGTTCGTCCAGCACCGTCACGCGATAACGTGCGGCGGGTTTCAGCCCCGGCACGCGCAAGGCACCAGGCAATGACCAGGTGGGCATCGCCAGCTGGCTGATCAGGAATACGGCGTGATCGGCGTTTTGACTGACCACTCCGTTAATCAGCACCGTCTTGTCATGGGTATCCACCCGATACACGTTTCCGCTGTGCAATAACGGCCGAAGCTGCTGATGAAGCCGGGTGTATTTCGCGAAACCTGCGCGTTCGGCCTCACCTTCTTTCACCGGATCCAGCTCAATACCCATGTGTCCGAACAGCGCCGTCAGTCCGCGAAATTCAATGCTGTGCTGGCGCGAGGTGGCGTGGCACAGTTTGTTGCCGATATGTGCTCCCATGACTTCCGGTGGGAAAAAATAGCTCATACCGCGCTGGATTTTCTGCCGTTCCAGCGCGTCATTATTGTCGGAAGTCCAGAAACGGTGGCTGCGTTTAAGCACTTCATAATCAATGCGGCCACCGCCGGATGCGCAGGATTCAAACTCAATGTGCGGGAAGCGTTCGCCCAGTACATCCAGCAGATGGTAAAATTGCTGCGTCTGTGTTGTCAGCGCCGCGCGGCCTTCATGCCCCGGCTGCACAATTTCGCGGTTCATGTCCCATTTCACATAATCCACATCGTGCTCACCGAGCAGCCAGCTCATGCGTTCCAACAGATAGTCAAAGACCTGCCGGTTGTTCAGATCAAGCACATACTGATGTCGTCCGCTGGGTTGCTGATAGCCGGGTAATGCCAGTAGCCAGTCAGGATGCGCACGGTATAAATCGGAATCCGGGTTAATCATTTCCGGCTCGACCCAGATACCAAATTCCATGCCGAGTTTTTTGACATGGTCGATCACCGGTTTCAGGCCGTGCGGGTACTTTTTCTCGTCGAGATACCAGTCACCCAGGGCCGCACGGTCATGGTCACGTCCCCGGAACCAGCCGTCGTCGATAATGAAGCGTTCAACGCCTAATGCCGCTGATTCGGTGGCCATCTGCATGATGTAGTCAGGATCATGTTTAAAATAAATCCCTTCCCAGGTATTAAGGTGTACAGGCCGCGGTTTTTGATCCGGGAAGCGCAGAATCTGTTCGCGCACAAAGCGGTGGAATTGCTGGCTCATGCCATTCAGGCCAGTCCTGGAAAAGCCGGCATACAGCCACGGGGTTTCCAGCGTTTCGCCTTGTTCCAGTTTTTGCTCACCCGGAAAATACAGTGCTTCGGCTTGCACCAGACGGCGACCGTCGACTTTAATGTCAGCGCGCAGCCTGTGGTTGCCACTCCAGCCCAGATGCATTCCCCAGACCTCACCCTGTTCTTCGCTGAAACCCGGATGACCGATCATCATTGCCGGGAAATATTCGGAGGAGGTTTTCCCCCGGCGGTTTTCCTGAATGATGCCGCCGTGATCGAGCAGGGTACGGTGTGGCTGAAATTCCCTGATCCAGCGGCCATGAAAAGCCATCACTTCGGCGGCACGTTCCGGCAGCGGCAGCGTGACGGCCAGTCGCGTCACCTGATAGGCGCCGGGTTTAAGATTGGTCAGGGCATTGCGCGTCTGCAAAATGCCGCTGTCATCCAGACGCAATTCGCTGCGAAATTGCAGGCCGGCGATGGGATCTTCAGTGAGGAGAATCAGCTGATTGCCGTCGTGCTCCACCTGCGTGGTATTAAACACCGGTGACCAGTCCAGCCCGTCGCGATGGCCTTCCATGCCCGGCGCACCAAAGGAACCACGTCCGGTATCTGCGCTGACATTCACCGGCGCTTCCACATCAATCCGGCCATTGGGCACCGCGCGGCTCAGGGAAATGATGTCATCGGCTGAAAACTGGCTGAGGCGGTTACCCCAGTAAAGGATTTCGGCGAACGGGGTGCAGCGGACGATCAGGCTGGTGTGCGCGGCGGTTAAATGGACGAACTGGTTTTCCATAGTTTCACGACTCCGTCAGAAAAATTGTGTCTGCAAAAAAGCGGGTTAGTCGGATTACTATGGATCCGAAACGTTTCGGATGGGAAATGTGTAGCGTCAGATTTGTGATATAGGGTGGAAAAATAATCGAAAGGGGAAGTATCAGCGTGGTGGATGTGCGGTAACGCCCGCCTGTAATTCCGGCTGCCACAGAACCTGTAAATCCTTCAGCGGTTCATTGCGGATAAGCGACATTGTCATATTAGCGATTTGCAGCCCCACCGCTTCGCGGGTGCCCTGACGGACGGCGGTCACTGCCACATCCGGCACGCTGTCGTACGGCAATCCGTCAAAGATAATCAGCGACACACCGCCGCTGAGCAATAAACCGGCTTCATGCAACGCCAGTGCTGCGCCTTCACCGTGCATATTGCAGTCGCAGACAATTGCCGTAGGCGGCACCGGTAATGCCAGCATTGCCTGCGTGGCCTGATAACCGGCCCGACGGCTTGGATTGATTTTATGCATATAGCCGGTGTTCACCGGCAGCGCGTTTATCCGCAACCCGTCAAGATATCCCTGATAGCGCTGGCCGATAAAAGATTGCTGATTATTTTCGCCGAGAAACGCGATGCGCCGATGGCCGAGCGCGGCGAGGTGATCCACCGCCATCTGCATACCGGCGCGGTTATCGAAATCGAACCAGGCATAATCCTGTGTCAGACACCCGCTGCGGCCGAGGGCCAGAAACGGGAAATTACGTTGCTGCAAATCCAGCAGCCGGGGATCGTTGTCAAGTGTATGCGCCACCAGCATCGCATCGACGCGTTTGCTTTCAATCAGACGCTGCCACGAAAACGTGCCCAGTTCGTCCGGCACCAGTAACAGATCGATTTCATGTTTGGCCAGCTCACGCGTGATACAACCGACCATTTCGATAAACGCAGAATTACTTAAAGGATGGGAACTGAAGGGGAAAATGAGGCCAACGGCGTCGATCTTACCCATTTTTAAGCGGCGGGCGAGGGTATTTGGACGATATCCGCGCGCATTTGCCGCCGCCTGAACCCGGGCTTTGGTCTCTGCTGAAACGTCGTCGTAACCGTTCAGCGCACGGCTGACTGTGGTTACGGAAATACCGAGATCTTTCGCGATTGCTTTCAGAGACATACTGACACCCGTAACGCAGTTTGGAAGGCACGTTGCGGGAGAATATCATAAGCCAAACAAAACGGGGCCATTTGGCCCCGTGATGACTGAGAGTCTGCAAACTTTATTGCAACGGGCTCAGCGTGATTTCTACACGACGGTTTTGCGCTTTGCCAGCTTCGGTACTGTTGCTGGCGATCGGATTATCCGGGCCTGCGCCGGTGGTGTGTACGCGGCTGCCTTCAACGCCCTGGGTGATCAGTGCGCTGCCCACGCCGTCAGCACGTTGCTGCGACAGTTTCATGTTGAGTGCGCGGGTACCGGTGCTGTCGGTGTAACCGATCACGTTAACCGCGGTTTTCGGATACTCTTTCAATACCATCGCCACGCCGGTCAGCGTATTTGCGCCTGCCGGTTTCAGCGTACTGCTGTTGGTGTCGAAGGTGACATTATTCGGCATATTCAGCACGATATTGTCGCCCTGACGCGTCACGCTGACGCCAGTGCCTTTCATTTTATCTCGCAGTTTAGCTTCCTGCACATCCATGTAATAACCTGCACCGCCACCCAGTGCGGCACCCGCTGCGGCACCGATCAGGGCGCCTTTGCCGCGATCATGTTTAGAGGAAGACAGCATCCCGACACCGGCGCCAAGCGCGGCACCAAGACCTGCGCCAATGCCGGATTTCCCTGCTTCTGATTCGCCGGTGTAAGGGTTAGTGGTACAGGCTGACAGGCCCAGGGTGACGCAAAGTACGCCCGCAACCACAAGTAATCTTTTGCTCATCTTATTTCCTTCAGGATGTTTATTATTTAGAACTTTACCGCTGCATTATGACTACCTGCTTTCCAACAAGTTGCACAAAAAAAGGTGTCAAAACATAAACAAATGCAACGGGAGGACATCAGTCCTGCGGCGTTCCGGCGCTCTTTATGCGCAATTTTGGCAGGTTAAGCAGTAGGAGAATTCCGGATATCCGTTTTTGTATTTTTTCGTATTTTAGGAACTTATTCTGAAAGGGGACAATACCAGCGCAGAATATACGTTGGCAGATCAGTCCCGGGATGGCGGGTGTTGGCAGTTATCTCAAAATTTTCCTTACGGTAGAACGAGACGGCGCGATGATTCTGCTGGTAAACCTCCAGTAACAGCACCGGATATGCCTCTTTTGCCGCCGCCATCAGACGCCGGGCGGTGCCATCTCCGTAGTGTGAGGCTTCGACAAACAGTGCGCCGATAAACTGCTGATTCAGCACACTGATGAAGCCGCAAACCTGATCATTTTCGTCGCAATCAACCCAGGTTCTGGCTTTGGGCAGAAAATCTTCCCTGACCATTTGCAGGCTTTCAATCCAGTAGGACTCGGCGATAAATGCGTGGGAAAGCAATGAACTGCGCAGCCAGAGCATCAGAATGGCTTCGGTATCGGCGGGCCGCGCAGCGCGGATCATGACGGCTGATTCGCAGGGTGGCAGAAGCAATAGGACTGATGATCGTTCACCAGCCCTGCCGCCTGCATAAAGGCATAACAAATTGTCGGGCCGGTAAACTTAAAGCCTTTCTTTTTCAGTGCCCTGGACATGGCGTCTGACACGGCGGTGGTGGCCGGAATACCTTCCGGGCCCAGCGGATTATTGATGACCGGTTGGCCGCCAACAAAATTCCAGATGAATTCAGAGAAGTCTTCACCATTGGCCTGCATCGCCAGATACGCCTGTGCGTTGACGATAATGGCTTTGATTTTGCCGCGATGGCGGATGATGCCGGCGTCGAGCACCAACTGCTCGACGTCATCATCGGTCATTTTTGCAATGCGTACCGGGTCAAAGTGATGGAAATTCTGGCGATAGTTGTCGCGCTTTCTCAGCACGGTGATCCACGACAGCCCGGCCTGCTGACCTTCCAGACACAACATTTCAAACAATTCACGGCCGTCTTTCACCGGCACGCCCCATTCTTTGTCGTGATACTCGAGGTAAATCGGTTCTTTCGAAACCCAGCTGCATCGGGTGGTTGCCATTCTGTCGTCCTTATAAGGGGCCTAAATGTGTGGCGTCAGTGTGTGGCTTCTCGGATAACTCTGCAACGTCGCAATTTCTAAACTCCCGCCTTGACGCTGGTCGGATCTGAACAATATTTAAAGCCAATCATTACGCAATCCTTACGTTTAATCCTTGCGTTGAACGCCATTATTTTAGGGAAATTACCGTTATGGCAGACAGAAATACATCCATTTTACGACTCTCCCGGGGGGCACTCGCGGTAGCGCTGTGTCTCGGCTTACAGATGCCCGCGCAGGCGTTTGATCAGCTTTATGTTTTTGGTGACAGCCTGAGCGACACGGGTAACATCGGCCGCTGGACCTTCGACAGCAGTTCCCATCAGCTCTATGACGAGATCCTGGCGAACAATATCGGCACCACGTTAACCCCGTCTTCAAAAGGGGGTCTGAACTATGCCGAAGGCGGTGGCGTGGCGGTGCCGGGGCTGGATTCCGATTACACCACCCAGGATCAGGTGAAAAGCTATCTGGCTTCGACCGGCGGTAAAGCCGATCCTAACGGCCTGTATCTTCACTGGATTGGCGGCAATGATCTGGCGGCGGCAGCGCTCAGCCTGAACCCGGTCACCGCGGCAGAGATTGCGACGAACAGCGCGACGCAGGCTGCCTCACAGGTGAATGATTTACTCAAAGCCGGTGCCGGCACAGTGGTGGTACCGACGGTGCCAAACATTGGCCTGACACCTGTGCTGATGGAAGGTATTGTTCAGGTCGGACTGCTGCCGGTGCAGCAACAGGCGCTGGAAGCCGCATACCATTATCTGAATGCGCAAAACACGCCAAACGCCGACGCCCGCACCGGGGCTATTCATAATGCGCTGGCGGCCGCTGCGGCAGAAGGTTCGAATATTCCGCTGGTGCAGGACATTCTCGCCAAAGGACTGGCAGCGGCTTACGACGCGCTGAAAGACGTGGCGGGCGGGCTGACCGATACCTATAACACCACCGAAGATATCGCACTGGCCAGAACCGGCGGCAACATTGTGCGTGTGGATATCAACGGACTGTTCAACGAAGTGGTGGCTGATCCGGCGTTGTACGGTTTCGCCAATACCGCCGGAACGGCCTGCCCGGTCGGCACATCAGCCTCGGAATGCACCTCGAATTTGCCGGGTTTCGACAGCAGCAAAGCCTTCCTGTTTTCTGACCATTTCCACCCGACCCCACAGGCTCACGCGCTGATGGCTCAGTATATGCAGTCGGTTATCGATGGTCCGCTCGAAGCCTCCGCACTGAGTCAGGGATCGCTGTCGCTGGCACGAAATACTCAGGGATTGCTCGACAGCCGTTATCAGCAACTGCGCACCCAGGATAACGACGCCGGGACATTCGGCATGTTCGGCGGTTATGCCGGACAAAGTGCGGACAGTAAATTCAGCCCGTCGATGGGGTTGGGTGATGGCGATCTGACGTCTCACTCGCTGAATATCGGCATGGATTATCAGATGACCGATCGCTGGATGATGGGGCTGATGATTTCCGGTTCCGATGATAAGGATGATCCGACCGATCATTACAGCTACCGCACGCGCGGCTGGATGGCGACCGCATTCACCGGTATCAAAATCGCCGAAAATGGCTGGATCAACGGGGACGTGCATTACGGCTCGCTTAATTATGACGACATCAAACGCCGCATTACACTCGGGCCCGCCACCCGTACCGAGCGTGGCGAAACGGATGGCAAACAGATCGGCGGGCGCGTTACGGCGGGCTGGGATTTCCCGGTTTTGCCGGTGCTGAAAACCGGGCCGGTGGCGCAATATAGCTGGGATTACAGCAGCGTCGACGGCTACAGCGAGAAGGGTAACAACAGCACATCAATGCGTTTTGGTGATCAGACTTCCCATTCACAAGTCGGTGCGCTCGGCTGGCGTGTCAATGCCGAACTCGGCATCGTCAATCCGTATGCGCAGGTCACGTATGACCGCCAGTTTGGGGATAAAACTTACACCACCACCGGCGCGATTAAATCCACCCGCACCCGGTTCAGCCGTACCACCGGCGAGCAGGACGACGACTGGGTGGATATGACGGCAGGCTTAAACGTGCAAATCACCCACAGCATTTCAGCCTTTGCCGCTATTTCACAAACTACCGGACTGGATTCCGGCGAACAAACCTCCTACAACGCCGGGCTGAGCGCACGGTTTTAAAACATATCTTTAAGAGTGCTTTAAAAGGTGTCTTTAAAAGCTATACTGATGGCATAACATGAAAGGAGAAAAACGATGCCATTTGAAATACTCACTTCCTCAGCTGCAAGTATCACTGAGCTAAAACGTGACCCGATGGGAACGTTTAGCGCAGGTGAGGGCGAAGCGGTGGCCATCCTTAACCGTAACGAGCCCGCTTTTTATTGTGTTCCACCCGATGTTTACGCCTATTTTCTGAGTCTTGCAGAAGACGTCGAATTGAACCGCATAATGGATGCGCGGCAGGGTGAAGAAAGGATAGGGCTGACACTGGATGACCTATAAACTCAACTTTTTCAAATCAGCTTTAAAAGAATGGAAAGCACTTGCCCCAACGATCAAGGAACAATTTAAAAAGAAACTGGCTGAGCGGCTGGAGAATCCCCACGTGGCTTCAGCCCGCTTATGCGGCCCTAAAAACAACCGCTATAAAATCAAATTAAAGAGTCTTGGTTACCGGCTGGTTTATCAGGTAGAGGAGCAGGAAATCGTGGTGACCGTTGTCGCCGTGGGTAAACGCGAAGGCAACGAAGCGTACAAACTGGCTGAGAAGCGGTAAATACTTGCGTCTCCAAAGCCAATCCGGCAGAACGGATGTGTCATTCTGGCTGATTATCTTCCGTTCAGCGGGTATACTGTCGCACTCTCTAATACACGTCATATTTCAAGTTGCAGATGCGTTGACTGCGCTCGCTCACCCCGGTCACTTAGTTATCTAAGCTCCCGGGGATTCACGAGCTTGTCGCCTTCCTGCAACTCGAAGTATTTTGTGTATACACCCACTTTCTCGCGTGCGAAACCAACATGCAAAAGTTTGATACCAAGACATTTCAGGGCCTGATCCTGACACTGCAGGATTATTGGGCGCAGCAGGGCTGCACCATTGTTCAACCACTGGATATGGAAGTCGGCGCGGGCACCTCGCACCCGATGACCAGCCTGCGCGCACTCGGCCCTGAGCCTTTTGCGGCAGCCTATGTTCAGCCATCACGCCGTCCGACTGACGGTCGCTACGGCGAAAACCCGAACCGCCTGCAGCACTATTATCAGTTCCAGGTGATGATCAAACCTTCACCGGAAAACATTCAGGAGCTGTACCTCGGCTCGCTGAAAGAGCTGGGCCTCGACCCGCTGATCCACGATATTCGCTTTGTTGAAGACAACTGGGAAAACCCGACGCTCGGCGCCTGGGGCCTCGGCTGGGAAGTGTGGCTGAACGGCATGGAAGTGACACAGTTCACTTACTTCCAGCAGGTCGGTGGCCTGGAATGTAAACCGGTGACCGGTGAAATCACTTACGGTCTGGAACGTCTGGCGATGTATATCCAGGGCGTGGACAGCGTTTACGATCTGGTGTGGAGCAACGGTCCGCTGGGCAAAACGACGTACGGTGACGTGTTCCATCAGAATGAAGTAGAACAATCTACTTACAACTTCGAATACGCCGATGTTGATTTCCTCTTCACCTGTTTTGAACAGCACGAGAAAGAAGCGCAAACCCTGCTGGCTCTCGAAAAGCCACTGGCGCTGCCTGCTTACGAGCGCATCCTGAAAGCGGCACATTGCTTCAACCTGCTTGACGCCCGTAAAGCGATTTCTGTGACTGAACGTCAGCGCTACATTCTGCGCATCCGTACCCTGACTAAAGCGGTAGCTGAGGCGTATTACGCTTCCCGCGAAGTGCTGGGCTTCCCGATGTGCAAAAAGAACGAGAAGTGAGATAAGTCCATGACTGAAAAAACATTTCTGGTGGAAATCGGCACGGAAGAACTGCCACCGAAGGCTCTGCGCAGCCTTGCTGAATCATTTGCGGCCAACCTGACTGCGGAGCTGGATGCGGCGAATCTGCCACACGGCGATGTAAAATGGTTTGCAGCACCGCGCCGTCTGGCGCTGAAAGTCTCCGGACTGCACGAATCACAGGCTGACCGCGAAGTTGAAAAACGCGGTCCGGCTGTGGCGCAGGCGTTTGATGCTGAAGGCAAACCGGGCAAAGCCGCTGAAGGCTGGGCTCGCGGTTGCGGTATCACGGTGGATCAGGCCGATCGTCTGGTCACTGACAAAGGTGAATGGCTGGTTTACCGTGCGCACGTCAAAGGCGAAAGCGCACAACAGCTGCTGCCTGCGATGATTGCAACTTCATTGTCCAAATTGCCGATCCCTAAACTGATGCGCTGGGGCGATTCCGACGTGCAGTTCGTGCGTCCGGTGCATACCGTCACCCTATTGTTAGGCGATGAACTGATTCCGGCGAAAATCCTCGGTATTGATTCCGCCCGCACTATTCGCAGTCACCGCTTCATGGGTGAGCCGGAGTTCACGATTGATAATGCCGATCAGTATCCGCAAATTCTGCTGGAACGCGGCAAAGTCATTGCTGATTACGAAGAGCGTAAAGCACTGATCAAACGTGATGCTGAAAAAGCAGCGAAAGAGATTGGCGGTATCGCTGATCTGAGCGAAAGCCTGCTGGAAGAAGTCGCATCTCTGGTGGAATGGCCGGTGGTACTGACGGCTAAATTCGAAGAGAAATTCCTGGCGGTGCCGGCAGAAGCGCTGGTTTACACCATGAAAGGTGACCAGAAGTATTTCCCGGTGTATGACGCCGCAGGTAAACTTCTGCCGAACTTCATCTTCGTGGCTAACATCGAATCGAAAGATCCGCAGCAAATCATCTCCGGTAACGAGAAGGTGGTGCGCCCGCGCCTGGCTGATGCCGAGTTTTTCTTCAATACTGACCGTAAAAAACGTCTCGAAGACAACCTGCCGCGTCTGGAAACCGTACTGTTCCAGAAACAGCTGGGGACGCTGCGCGACAAAACCGACCGTATTCAGGCGCTGTCTGGCTGGATCGCTGAGAAAATCGGTGCCAACGTTGAGAACGCAAAACGCGCCGGTCTGCTGTCAAAATGCGACCTGATGACCAACATGGTCTTCGAGTTCACCGACACGCAGGGCGTGATGGGCATGCACTATGCACGTCACGACGGCGAGCAGGAAGAAGTCGCCGTTGCGCTGAACGAACAGTATCAGCCACGCTTTGCGGGCGACGAATTACCGGCTTCGCAGGTGGCATGCGCGCTGGCTATCGCTGACAAGATGGACACTCTGGCCGGTATCTTTGGTATCGGTCAACATCCGAAAGGCGACAAAGACCCGTTCGCGCTGCGTCGTGCCGCGCTGGGCGTTCTGCGTATTCTTGTTGAAAAAAACCTGTCGCTCGATCTGCAAACCCTGACTGAAGAAGCGGTGCGTCTGTATGGCGACAAGCTGACCAACACCAGGGTTGTTGATGATGTGGTTGATTTTATGCTCGGGCGTTTCCGTGCGTGGTATCAGGAAGAAGGTCATGCGGTCGATACTATTCAGGCTGTGCTGGCACGCCGTCCGACCAAACCGGCTGATTTCGATGCCCGTGTGAAAGCGGTGAGTTACTTCCGTACGCTGGACGAAGCGGCAACGCTGGCTGCGGCCAACAAGCGTGTCTCCAACATTCTGGCCAAATCCACGGATGTCCTGTTCGATCACGTCCACGCATCGGTGCTGAAAGAACCTGCTGAGCTGAAACTGGCAACGCATCTGGTGGTGTTGCGCGACAAACTGGAACCGCTGTTTGCGGCTGGTCAGTACAAAGAAGCGCTGGTGGAGCTGGCTGCATTGCGTGAAACCGTCGATACGTTCTTTGACACCGTCATGGTGATGGACGAGAACGAAGCGGTGCGTATCAACCGTCTGACACTGCTGTCCAAACTGCGTGAGCTGTTCCTGCAGGTCGCGGATATTTCGCTGCTTCAGTAAGGGTAGTTCGGTAATGAAAAAGCCAGTTCAAAATCGTATTTGAACTGGCTTTTTGTTTTCTGATCTTAATAAGGCATTTCTTTATTATTGTTGCCTACGGTGACTTCTTGGAGGCTGATGTGATACATGCCGGAGCTGTCTTCGCTGACTTCCTTAACGCTAAATTTTGCCAGACGGGTAAAAACGAATTCATTTTCTGAAGGATCTGCATACTCCCCGCTCATCCTCACGCAGGAGAACCCGGATATTTTGAAGAGTACCTTAACACCACCTCTGGCGAATTTTTCAGCAACGGATCGGGTGCCGGAAGTGGAGAAAAATGACGTCGGGCTTACGGTGGTGCCATTGTCCATATAACTTTGAAACTGGCTAATTGCCAATTTGGAATTCAGATCCTGTCCACGATAATAAGTCCCCTTAACTCCTTTAGGTTGATACATAAATTTTTCCATCTTACACAGTGTGGCGTAAGACATTTTTTTGCAATAGAACTTAATTTTGTCTCTTTCTTCTTTCAGGCTTCGGTGTTCAATATCGTGATTGAATTTACGCATGCCTTCGATCACATCATTTGCACTGAGGTGGGGATCTCTTTTTGCGCGAAGGGCTTTGTTAATCTCGCTGGATCCTCTGTTACTTGAATAAATACAGGAAAGAGTTTTATATCCAAGGAACAGTTCTTTCATTTTTAAATAGGCAGGGTTATCGGAAATAGATCTGGCTACTGATGATAAACTCATTAATGCAAGTGTATAT
>NZ_JAFMOS010000555.1 GCF_019049755.1 Rahnella perminowiae | reverse complement strand
AGAAAAAGAAGCCCCGGCGGATCACTCCAGCCGGGGCTTTTTTATTCGCCGGAATAACGGTATAGTATTCCTGATCTTCGATCAGTCGTTTACCCAGTAAAAGCGTATCCGAAATTTCATAACCCAGTTTTTCATACATGCTGACTACCGCATCGTTTTCAGCACGCACCATTAAATTCATTTTCGGGCAACCACGGGCGATTAACTTCTTCTCCAGACGGTTTACCAGCGCATTGGCAATGCCACGGCCGCGATAATCCGGATGTACCCCCAGATAATTGGCTGATCCGCGATGACCATCGTAGCCGCCCATCAGCGTCGCCACCACTTCACCGCCCACTTCCGCCACCAGGAAAAACTCAGGGCTGTGGTTAATTTTACGTTCAATATCCAGCTCTGGATCATTCCACGGACGCAGTAAATCGCAGCGTTCCCATAAGGTCAGTACTTCTTCGAAATCTTCTTGACGGTATACGCGAATTTCCATCACTGTTCGCCGCTGTTAATCGGGGTTTATATGATTATCGCGTGATCAGTTTGATACGCAACATCAAAATCACCAATTGTGTACTTTATAAACCGTTTTGAGCGATAAAATCTTTACATAAAACACCATGACGCTCTGTCTGTCCTGGATAGTTATTCGGTCATGACATCATTCACGACACATTATTCATAAAAAGTAATAGTTCTCAGGTCGAAACGATAAAAAAGATACTCTATAACATAGGGCATTCTGCATTTTTTCTGACGGTAACGGACTGATGTTAAACCCCCTGAATAAATTTTTGCATTTCCAGCCTTTGCCTGCCGCCGCCACCCGTCGCCAGCTGCTACTTTCCGGGCTTGGTTTGGCGATTGCCGCTTTCGGTTCACGTTCTGCCAGCGCCGCGCAGCATGAACACATCACCCAATCTGCACCGGCTCCTAAACTTCCGGGTGCGAAAAAACTGGTGATGATTGACCCCGGACACGGTGGCATCGATTCCGGTGCGGTGGGTCATGAAGGCTCGGAAGAAAAACATGTCGTGCTGGAAATCGCCAACTATGTGCGGGAATTCCTGGGCGAGCAAAGTCATATTGACGTTAAACTGACCCGCGACTCTGATCACTTTATACCGCTTTATCAGCGGGTTGAACTGGCTCATCAGCATCAGGCCGATTTATTTGTTTCGATTCATGCCGATGGTTACACCAGCCCGACGGCTTCAGGCGCGTCTGTTTTCGCCCTCTCTAATCGCGGGGCCAGCAGCGCGATGGCGCGGTATATGTCTAAAAAAGAAAACGATGCCGATCTGGTCGCGGGCGCGAAATATGCCAAAGAAGACAATAATTATCTGCAACAGGTATTGTTCGATCTGGTGCAAACCGACACCATCAAAAACAGTCTGACACTGGGGCATCATGTGCTCGACAGAATCCGTCCGATACACCATCTGCACAGCCAGCAGACCGAACAGGCCGCATTTGCTGTATTAAAATCCCCGTCGATACCGTCGATTCTGGTGGAAACATCGTTTATTACCAATCACCAGGAAGAACAGTTACTCAGCACTACGGCGTTCCGTCGTGAAATCGCGCAGGCCATTTCACAGGGCATCGTAAATTTCTTCAGTTACTTCGATGCCAACGAACGTAAGCCCCGGTAACGTCTTTGCGCTGCTAAAAGCAGGCGTCTCTAGCCGACGCGGATGTTTTTGGGTATATAATCACTTCCTCTTTTTGATTCAGCGCCCGCAAGGCGCTGAATGTCTCTTAAGTCAACGTCTGCGAGTTTGCCCGTGAGCCAATCCATTCCCGACATCCAGCAAGTTAAAACTTTTCTGCTTAAGCTCCAGGATCACATTTGCCAGCAACTGGCTGCCGCCGATGGCAAGGGCCGGTTCGCTGAAGATCAATGGGTACGGGAGGAAGGTGGTGGAGGCCAGAGCCGGGTGCTGACCCATGGCGCAGTGTTTGAACAGGCAGGTGTCAACTTTTCGCATGTTGCCGGTGCAACCCTGCCCGCTTCCGCAACCGCGCATCGACCTGAACTGGCTGGTCGCAGTTTTCAGGCCATAGGCGTTTCACTCGTTATTCATCCGCTGAATCCTTACGTGCCAACCAGCCATGCCAACGTACGCTTTTTCATTGCGGAAAAACCCGGTGAAGCGCCGGTCTGGTGGTTTGGCGGTGGCTTTGACCTCACGCCATACTACGGTTTTGAAGAAGATGCCCACCACTGGCACCAAACTGCACAACAGCTTTGCCAGCCGTTCGGCGATGATGTCTATCCGAAATACAAAAAATGGTGTGACGATTACTTCTTTATTAAACACCGTAACGAAGCACGCGGTATCGGCGGCTTATTCTTTGATGACCTTAATTCGCCGGATTTCGCCACTTGTTTCAGTTTCATGCAGGCTGTGGGCAACGGCTTTACCGACGCCTATATGCCCCTGGTAGAAAAACGCAAAGCTCTGCCGTGGGGCGAGCGTGAGCGCCAGTTCCAGCTTTACCGCCGGGGGCGTTACGTTGAGTTCAATCTGGTATGGGATCGCGGAACCCTGTTTGGCCTGCAAACCCGTGGCCGCACGGAATCTATTTTAATGTCGATGCCTCCGCTGGTGCGTTGGGAATACGGCTATCAGCCGGAAGAAGGCAGCCCGGAAGCCGCACTTTATAACGACTTTCTGCCGGTTCGCGACTGGCTGGCTGAAAAGGGAGAGCCAAACTGATGCAAATCTGGGTTGATGCAGACGCCTGTCCGAATGTCATCAAAGAAGTGCTGTTCCGCGCCGCCGAACGTACCGGCATGATGGTGACGCTGGTTGCCAACCAGATCGTCCGTACACCTCCGTCAAAATTCCTGCGCACCTTACGCGTAGAAGCGGGCTTTGACGTAGCAGATAACGAAATTGTAAAACGCACTGAGCCAGGTGATCTGGTGATCACCGCCGATATTCCGCTGGCAGCGGAAGTCATTGAAAAAGGCGGCGTGGCGCTGAATCCGCGTGGTGAGCGTTATACCACCGAGACCATCAAAGAACGCCTGAACATGCGTGATTTTATGGACACCATGCGCGCCAGTGGCGTACAAACCGGCGGACCGCCCGCGCTTAATCAGCGCGACCGTCAGCAATTTGCCAATGAACTGGATAAGTGGTTGCAACAAGCCAAAAACTAATTCCCCTTCATGCAATTCGAATGATTTTGGGGACTGATAAAAGTGGATAAATTGAAAAGGATGTAAAAAATGGTCAAAAAGATCATCCTTGATTGCGATCCTGGGCACGACGATGCTATCGCGATGTTACTGGCACACGGTAACCCCGACATCGAACTGCTGGCTGTCACAACGGTCGTTGGTAATCAGACGCTGGAGAAAGTCACCCGCAATGCCCTCGCCGTGGCACGTGTGATTAACCTGACTGGCGTGCCGTTTGCGGCGGGCGCAACCCGTCCGCTGGTACGTCAGGTTGAAATTGCTGACGAAATCCATGGTGAGTCCGGTCTGGATGGTCCGGTGCTACCGGAAGCGACCCTCACTCTTGAACCTGTTCATGCTATCGATCTGATAATTGATCTGATCATGTCTCACCCGCCAAAAACCATTACGCTGGTGCCCACCGGCGGGCTGACCAATATTGCTATGGCTGTACGCAAAGAGCCTCGTATTGTTGAACGTGTGAAAGAAGTGGTACTCATGGGCGGTGGTTACCACGTGGGAAACTGGAGTGCAGTCGCAGAATTCAATATCAAAATTGATCCTGAAGCCGCGCATATTGTATTTAACGAGAAATGGCCGCTGACGATGGTCGGGCTTGATTTAACCCATCAGGCACTGGCTACCCCTGAAGTTGCCGCACGCATCGCCGCTGTAGGTACTCAGCCGGCTAAATTTGTCGGCGAACTGCTGGATTTCTTTGGCCTGAGCTACAAAGACCGCCAGGGCTTTGATTCACCGCCGGTTCACGATCCGTGTGCCGTGGCTTATGTCATCGATGCGAACGTAATGACCGTGCAAAAGGTGCCGGTAGATATCGAACTGACGGGCACCTTAACACTGGGTATGACCGTCGCCGATTTCCGCGCACCGCCCCCGCCGGATTGCCATACGCAGGTGGCAGTCAAACTCGACCATCAGCGTTTCTGGGATCTGATCGTCGATGCGCTGGAGCGTATCGGCGAAGTGAAATACTGAGACGGCGATTGAGAAAAACGAGCATCGCTTTGATGCCCGTTTTTTACGCTAACAGTTGCGTGGTTATAAAGGTTCGGTTTGGGCTTCCACGACCGCCAGCGCTACCATATTGACTATTCGCCTGACCGAGGCAATTGGCGTCAGAATATGTACCGGTTTCGATACCCCCATCAGGACCGGTCCGACAGTTACCCCTTCCGAACACGATACCCTCAGCAGGTTGTAACTGATGCGCGCCGATTCCATATTCGGCATGATGAGAATATTCGCCGATCCTTTCAGCGGGCTGTCCGGCATCACATCCTGACGAATACTTTCCACCAGCGCCGCGTCACCGTGCATCTCACCGTCGATTTCCAGATCAGGATCGCGCTCATGAATCAATTCCAGGGTACGGCGCATTTTCAGCGCGGCCGGGCTGTCTGAGGTACCAAAACTGGAGTGCGACAACAGCGCGACTTTCGGCTCAATCCCAAACCGTCTCACCGTTTCTGCTGCCATCAGCGTGATTTCTGTCAGCTGTTCAGGGGTTGGATCATCATTGACGTAGGTATCAGCAATAAAGGTATTGCCGCTCGGCAGCAGCAGCGCATTCATCGCCCCGGCAACATGCGTACCTTTGCGAAAACCGAACACATTCGCCACGATATCGTAATGCTCATGATAGGTACCAACCGTACCGCAAATCATCGCATCGGCTTCGCCGCGCAGCAGCATGATGGCAGAAATCAGCGTCGGATTGCCGATCACAGCCCGGCGCGCCTGTTCCTGAGACACACCGCGCCTTTTCATCAACGCATAATATTCGCGCCAGTATTCATTAAAACGCGGATCAGATTCGTTGTTCACCACTTCAAAATCCCGGCCTGCTTCCAGTTGCAAACCGAGTTTTTTGATGCGCATGGCAATGACGCTCGGCCGTCCGACCAGAATCGGCTTCGCCAGCCCGAGGGAAATCAGTTCCTGCGTAGCGTGCAGCACGCGTTCCTCTTCTCCTTCCGCCATTACCACCCGTTTGGCGTCTTTCTTAGCCTGCGAGAAAATAGGCTTCATGAACAGATTGGTTTTGTAGACGAACTCGGTAAGTTTTTCGGCATACGCCTCCAGATCCTCAATCGGGCGCATAGCCACACCGGACTCCATCGCGGCTTTCGCTACGGCGGGCGCAATTTTCACGATCAGGCGCGGATCAAAAGGCTTAGGAATAATATATTCAGGTCCGAAAGACAGCTCTTCTTCACCGTAAGCGGAAGCCACCACATCGCTTTGTTCGGCCATTGCCAGATCCGCGATAGCATGAACACAGGCCAGTTTCATTTCTTCATTGATGGTGGTTGCCCCGACATCCAGCGCACCACGGAAAATGAACGGGAAGCACAAGACATTATTCACCTGATTCGGATAATCCGAACGGCCGGTACAGATAATGGCGTCGGGTCGCACCGCTTTTGCCAGCGGCGGTAAAATCTCCGGCTCAGGGTTAGCCAGCGCCAGGATCAGCGGATCTTTGGCCATGGTTTTCACCATCTCCTGCGTCAAAACTCCGGGGCCGGAACACCCCAGAAAAATATCGGCGTCCGGGATTGCATCCCCCAGCGTGCGCTGGCCGTTATCTTCAATCGCATAAGCCGCTTTGGTTTCAGCCATGTTGTCTTCGCGCCCCTGATAAATCACACCACGGGAGTCGCAGGCCGTGATGTTATGGCGTTTCAGTCCCAGCGCCACCAGTAAATTCAGGCACGCAATGGCAGAAGCCCCCGCCCCTGAAACGACCAGCCGCACATCGGAAATGCTTTTCCCCACCACGCGCAGACCATTTAACACTGCGGCGGTACAGATAATGGCGGTGCCGTGTTGATCGTCATGAAACACCGGAATTTTCATGCGCTCCCGGAGCTTTTTCTCAATGTAAAAGCACTCCGGCGCTTTGATATCTTCAAGGTTGATGCCGCCGAACGTCGGCTCCAGCGCGGCGATCACATCGATCAGTTTATCGGGATCGTTCTCATCCACTTCAATATCAAACACATCAATACCGGCGAATTTTTTGAACAATACGCCCTTACCTTCCATCACCGGTTTCCCGGCCAGGGCACCGATATTTCCCAGCCCGAGAACAGCGGTACCGTTGGAAATCACCGCCACCAGATTGCCGCGTGCGGTGTACCGGTAAGCCGCCAGCGGATCTTTAGCGATCTCCAGACAGGGAGCGGCAACGCCCGGAGAATAGGCCAGCGCCAGATCACGTTGTGTCGCGAGAGGCTTGGTGGGTGAAACCTGAATTTTGCCAGGCACCGGAAACTCATGAAAATCGAGCGCACTTTGTTTGAGTTGTTCGTCCATTGCAGGATCCTTTTCGTGTTTCTTATTTTTTGCAGAGACAACAGGGTACGGGAAATATCAGCATCTGATTTTCCTGCTGACAAGTATAGATAACCCTGCCATGGCTAAGGGTGAATCACGACCAAAACTTAGCCGTTACATTGATTACTTTTCATTCATGGAAGACGTCTCGTAAAAATGCACTAAGCTTAAAGTTTGTCCTTGCGCTTTTCTCGCCAGACGCTCAGTTTGTCGGGCAACAGGGCCGCCATTGTTGAGACCCATTGCAGTAATCAGAAAAAGCGCATTCAGTTTGTTAACCGAATGATGCAGGGTAGGAGCCCTACGAAAGAGAGTCGTCAGACCTTATTGCTGTATCGTTTTTTCTCGCCAAGGAGCTAAGAGATGAACCAGTTAGACGCACTAAAAAAAATCACCACCGTCGTTGCCGACAGCGGTGACATTGAATCTATCCGTCATTTCGAGCCTCAGGATGCGACGACCAATCCTTCGCTGATCCTCAAAGCAGCCGACCTGCCGCAGTACCAAAACCTGATTAAAGACGCGCTGGACTACGCCCGCAAGCAAGGTGGCAGCAAAGAAACTCAGGTGATCAATGCGACAGATAAACTGGCCGTTAATATCGGGGCCGAAATCCTGAAAAGTGTGCCGGGGCGCGTCTCGACAGAAGTGGATGCCCGCCTGTCATTTAACCGGGATTTGTGTATCGAAAAAGCCCGCAAACTGATCGGTTTATATCAGGATCATGGCATCGATAAATCGCGCATCCTGATTAAACTGGCATCAACGTGGGAAGGTATCCAGGCCGCTAATGAACTGGAAAAAGAAGGCATCAACTGCAATCTGACCTTGCTGTTCTCTTTTGCTCAGGCACGGGCCTGCGCCGAAGCCGGGGTATATCTGATTTCGCCTTTTGTTGGCCGTATCTATGACTGGTACAAAGCCAAAGAGCCCAACGCCACCTACGACGTCGAAAAAGATCCGGGCGTAGAATCTGTCCGGAATATCTACGACTACTACAAATCCCACGGTTACGAGACTGTCATCATGGGCGCGAGTTTTCGCAAAGTGGAACAAATTCTGGCCCTGGCAGGTTGTGACCGCCTGACGATTTCACCAAACCTGCTGGAAGAACTGAAAGCCAGTGATGCACCGGTTGAACGCAAACTGCAGCCGTCTTCTCAGGCAGATAAAAAGCCGGCACCGCTGACACAGGCTGAATTCCTCTGGGAGCATCATCAGGATGCTATGGCCGTAGAAAAACTGGCCGAAGGTATCCGTTCATTTGCCGTCGATCAGAAGAAACTCGAAGATATGCTGTCGGCACAACTTTAGTTTTAACTGAATGTAAGTTTTGAATTTTAGCGTTGAAAAAAACAGATGGAGTGAATATGCCCTCTCGTAAAGAACTCGCAAATGCGATCCGTGCACTGAGCATGGATGCCGTTCAAAAAGCGAACTCAGGCCATCCCGGAGCCCCCATGGGAATGGCGGATATCGCTGAAGTGTTGTGGCGTGATTATATGAATCACAATCCAACCAACCCTAAATGGGTCGATCGCGACCGCTTCCTGATGTCAAACGGCCACGGTTCAATGCTGCAATACAGCCTGCTGCATCTGACGGGTTACGATCTGCCGATGAAAGAGCTGGAAAACTTCCGCCAGCTGCATTCTAAAACGCCAGGACATCCGGAATTTGGCTATACGCCGGGCGTGGAAACCACCACCGGCCCGCTGGGTCAGGGGATTGCGAACGCCGTAGGTTTCGCGATTGCCGAACGTACACTTGCGGCTCAGTTTAACCGTGAAAATCACGACATCGTCGACCACTATACCTACGTCTTTTTAGGCGACGGTTGCATGATGGAAGGTATCTCACACGAAGCCTGTTCGCTTGCCGGCACCATGAAACTCGGCAAGCTGATTGCGTTTTATGATGACAACGGTATCTCTATCGACGGTCATGTTGAAGGCTGGTTCACCGATGACACCGCCAAACGCTTCGAAGCCTATCACTGGCATGTGATCCGCGGTATTGACGGGCACGATCCTGACGCGGTGAAAGCGGCTATCGAAGAAGCCCGCAAAGTCACTGACAAACCGTCACTGTTGCTGTGCAAAACCGTCATTGCTTTCGGTTCACCGAACAAAGCCGGTACTCACGGTGCCCACGGTGCTGCGCTGGGTGATGATGAAGTTGCAGCCACCCGTGAACATATCGGCTGGCACTACCCGCCTTTCGAAATCCCACAGGATATTTATGACCAGTGGGATGCCAAAGAAGCCGGCAAAGCGAAAGAGAAAGCCTGGAATGAGAAGTTTGCCGCGTATGCCAAAGCCTATCCGGCACTGGCCGCAGAATTTGAGCGCCGCATGAGCGGCAAATTGCCTGCGCAATGGCAAAACGAATCGCAGAAATACATCGAAGAATTGCAGGCGAAACCGGCCAATATTGCCAGTCGTAAAGCCTCGCAGAATACGCTGGAATCCTTCGGTAAAATTCTGCCGGAATTCCTTGGCGGCTCCGCTGACCTCGCGCCAAGTAACCTGACAATGTGGTCTGGTTCCAAATCCATCGGTGATGATCAGGCGGGTAACTACATTCACTACGGTGTTCGTGAATTTGGCATGACCGCCATTACTAATGGTATCGCTTTGCATGGCGGTTTCCTGCCGTACTCCGCGACATTCCTGATGTTTGTGGAATATGCACGTAACGCCGTTCGTCTTGCGGCACTGATGAAGATCCGCAACGTGTTTGTGTACACCCATGATTCAATCGGTCTGGGTGAGGATGGCCCTACGCACCAGCCGGTAGAACAAATGGCCAGCCTGCGCGTGACGCCAAATATGAACACATGGCGTCCGGGTGATCAGGTGGAGTCGGCTATCGCCTGGAAATACGCCATCGAACGTACTGACGGCCCTTCTGCGCTCATCTTCTCGCGTCAGAACCTGACCCAGCAGCCGCGTACGGCGGAACAGCTGGCTAACGTTGCACGCGGCGGTTATGTACTGAAAGATTCTGACGGTACGCCGGAGGTGATCCTGATTGCCACCGGTTCGGAAGTGGGCATCACGGTAGAAGCTGCGGACATTCTGGCTGCCGCAGGCACCAAAGTACGCGTGGTTTCCATGCCGTCTGCCGATGTCTTCGACCAACAGGACGCGGCTTACCGCGAATCGGTTCTGCCGAAAGCCGTGACCGCAAGGGTTGCGGTTGAAGCGGGTATCGCCGATTACTGGTACAAATATGTCGGCCTCAATGGTGCCATTGTCGGCATGACAACCTTCGGGGAATCTGCGCCAGCCGAGCAACTGTTTAAAGAGTTCGGTTTTACCGCTGATAATGTCGTCGCTAAAGCGCAGGCATTGCTGAAGTAATTCTCTGTACTTGATTCCCTCTCCCCAGGAGAGGGATTTCCTCTTCATTGCGCATCCTATCTGACTTGATGAATCGCCCTCTCTCCGGTAAAGTCCCGTCCCTTCTTTGGCATGGGGAACAATGATGTTTATTGGATTTGACTACGGTACAGCGAATTGCTCCGTTGCAGTGATGCGTGACGATAACGCTCACCTTCTGGCGCTAGAAAATAACGATCCTTACTTACCCTCCATGCTTTGTGCACCGACACGTGAAGCGGTCAGCGAATGGCTGAACCGTCACGGGCAGGTTCCCGCAGGCAGTGATGAAAATCTGGCGCTGCTGCGTCGCAGTATCAGCTTTAACCGCGAGGAAGATATCCCGGTTAATGCCAACAGCGTAAACTTCGGTTTGCGGGCACTTTCGACCTATATGGAAGATCCGGAAGAAGTGTACTTTGTGCGTTCTCCCAAATCGTTCCTCGGCGCAAACGGCCTGAAGCCACAACAGATCGCCCTGTTCGAAGATCTGGTTTGCGCGATGATGTTCCACATCAAACGTCAGGCTGAGTCTGTCCTGCAGGAAAGTATTGAACAGGCGGTTATTGGCCGCCCGATTAACTTCCAGGGCATGGGCGGTGATGAAGCCAATGCTCAGGCACAAGGTATTTTGCAGCGTGCGGCAGAACGTGCGGGTTTTCGTGATATCGCTTTCCAGTTTGAACCGGTCGCGGCCGGTCTGGATTTCGAAGCCACACTGACCGAAGAGAAAACGGTGCTGGTTGTCGATATCGGCGGCGGCACGACTGACTGCTCGGTACTGCTGATGGGGCCACAATGGCGTGATAAAGCAGAGCGTCAGAACAGCTTGCTTGGTCATAGTGGTTGCCGCATCGGCGGTAATGATCTGGATATCATGACCGCATTCAAACAGCTGACTCCACAATTTGGTATGGGCAGTGAAACCCAGAAAGGTATCGCTATCCCGGCCCTGCCTTACTGGAATGCCGTCGCGACCAACGATGTTCCGGCGCAACTGGATTTCTATAGTGTGGCGAACGGCCGCATGTTACGTGATCTGATCCGTGATGCAGCGCAGCCTGATTTGATCAAACGCCTGCTGAAAGTTCAGCAACAACGTCTGAGCTACCGTCTGGTTCGTGCAGCGGAAGAAAGTAAGATTGCATTGTCTGAACGTGAAAGCGTGACGGCAGCCATGGACTTCATTGAATCGGGTCTGGCAGAAACCATTACCCAGCAGCAACTGAGTGACGCGATTTCTCAGCCCCTGGAACGTATTCAGGAGCAGGTCAGTCTGGCACTCGCCAGCAGCGAAATTAAACCGGATGTGATTTACCTGACCGGTGGCAGTGCACGTTCACCGTTGCTGCGCGCCGCTTTGCAGGCGCAGTTACCCGGGATCCCGCTGGTTGGAGGAAATGATTTCGGCTCGGTTACGGCAGGTCTGGCACGCTGGGCCCAAACGTTATTCCGTTAGGATTTAAAGAGACCGATAAACGCAAACCGCCTGAATCCAGGCGGTTTTTTATGGTTCAGAGCCAGGACTTACCAGGCACTGGCATCATTTAACGTCCTGATATCAGACTCATCCAGCTTCAGGGTCGCAGCCTGCGCCAGTTCGTTTAGCTGTTGCAGAGAGGTCGCACTGACAATCGGTGAAGTGATACCCGGACGGGCAATCTGCCAGGCCAGTGCTACCTGTCCCGGCTGAGCACCATGCTTACCGGCAACCTGATCCAATCCGGCCAGTATTTTCAGGCCACGCTCATTCAGGCAACGCGCAATAACACTTTCACCGCGTTTACTCTTCCCTGCATCGGCCCTGGTACGGTACTTCCCGGTCAGAAAACCGGCTGCCAGGCCATAGAAGTTGATGACACCTAAGCCGTTATCCGTCACGACTTTTTCCAGCGCTTCTTCATATACTTTACGGTCATACAAATTATATTGCGGTTGCAGCGTTTCATAACGCGCCAGTCCGTTTTCCTGACTGACTTTCAGCGCTTCAACCAGACGTGGTGCGCTGTAGTTGGATGCCCCAACGGCACGCACTTTCCCTTCTTTAATAAGCCGGTCAAACGCCGCCATGGTTTCAGCCAGCGGTGTATCGGCATCGTCATCATGTGACTGATACAAATCAATATAATCCGTTTGCAGACGCTTCAGCGAGGCCTCTACCGCCTCTTTGATATAGCGTGGCGACAACCCGACTTTTCCCTCACCCATCGGTTTTCCGACTTTGGTGGCGAGAATAATCTGGTCACGCTTACCGGTTTTTTTCAGCCAGTTACCGATAATGGTTTCGGATTCGCCCCCTTTATTACCTTCAACCCAGCTCGAATAGACGTCAGCTGTGTCAATGAAATTCAGTTGATGATCCAGCAAGGCATCCAGCAGGTTAAACGAGGCTGCCTGATCGACGGTCCAGCCAAATACATTGCCACCGAAGGTTAACGGCGGCACCTGGATACCTGTACGACCCAGTTCTCTTTTGTTCATCATTATCTCCCTTTTAAACGCTCAGATCAGACTTACTTTGCATGCGAACGGTTGATGGTCAAAGGTCAACCTTAGCATTTTGATATAAAATGTCAGGCTGAAAGCTATTCTTTATAGTCAGAAGTATTGTCAAAAAATGGGAAAGACTCTCCTTATTTCCTCCATTTTCTGCTGAAACATTCTGGCTACACTGTAAGCCGGTCTGCAGGTTAATTCCCGCCTGAAATACCGCAACAATGATTGTGCTGATGTGATGACTCATGAAATCTGAAAACACTGACACTTTACCTCCTTCCACGCCGCTGCCAGCTTCAGTTCGCTGGCAATTATGGATCGTCGCCTTTGGCTTTTTTATGCAGGCCCTTGACACTACGATCGTTAATACTGCCCTGCCGTCGATGGCCCGCAGTCTGGGTGAAAATCCGCTGCACATGCATTCGGTCATTGTGGCTTATGTGCTGACGGTCGCGGTGATGTTACCGGCGAGTGGCTGGCTGGCGGACAAAGTCGGGGTTAAGTGGGTATTTTTTTCAGCCATTGTGCTGTTCACGCTCGGTTCGCTGCTGTGCGCACAATCGGAAAGCCTGCGCGAACTGGTGATGTCACGCATCGTTCAGGGGATTGGCGGCGCGATGATGGTGCCTGTTGGCCGGCTAACAGTGCTGAAAATTGTCCCGCGCAGCGAATACATGGCAGCGATGACAATGGTGACATTGCCCGGTCAGGTCGGCCCGTTACTGGGCCCGGCGTTAGGCGGTTTTCTGGTGCAATATGCAAGCTGGCACTGGATTTTCCTGATCAATTTGCCGGTCGGTCTGGCCGGATGCATCGCCACATTAATGATCATGCCGAACTATAAAATGCAAACCCGGCGCTTTGATATCAGCGGGTTTGTTATGCTGGCAGTGTGTATGGCCACGCTGACGCTGGCGCTGGAAGGCAGCCGCAGCATGGGGCTGACGGCGCTGGAAATCGTATTACTGGTCATCGCCGGTGGTGCCGCGCTGGGCATTTACTGGTTACATGCTCGCGGTAATCTTTCAGCACTGTTTTCCTTGCGCCTGTTCCATACACCGTCTTTTAAAATTGGCCTGACCGGCAGCTTGCTGGGGCGTATCGGCAGCGGCATGCTGCCGTTTATGACACCGGTCTTCCTGCAACTTGGGATGGGCTTTACGCCCTTCCATGCCGGACTGATGATGATCCCAATGGTGCTGGGCAGCATGGGGATGAAACGCGTGGTGGTCCGGCTGGTTAATCAGCTGGGTTATCGTTCGGCACTGGTCAGCGCCACATTGCTGCTGGCATTGATTACCCTGATTTTTCCGCTGGTGGCGATTTACGGCGCCGTATGGATGATCCCGATTGTGCTGTTCTTCCAGGGAATGGTGAACTCGCTGCGCTTCTCGTCGATGAATACCCTGACACTTAAAGATTTACCGCCACGCCTTGCCAGCAGTGGCAATAGCTTACTGTCGATGATCATGCAATTGTCAATGAGCCTCGGTGTCAGCGTTGCCGGTTTACTGATTGGCCTGTTCGCACACCAGCAAGCAATGACACCTGACAGCAGTACCCTGCACACCGCTTTTCTGTATTGCTATATGTCGATGGCGCTGGTGATTGCCCTGCCTGCCTGGGTATTTTCCAAAGTGCCGCCTGACAGGCAGAAAAACGCCATCATTAACCGGCGTCGTGCGGCGGCCGCTTCCCCCGATCCGATGAGAAAATCATGAAACCTGGTATCACCGCCAAGCTGTTTATGGCCATCTTTTGTACCTGCGCACTGGTGTTGATCATCATGAACTGGGGCGTGCGGATGAGCTTCGAAAGAGGCTTTATTGACTATATCCGCCAAAGCAACGAACAGCGCGTCGAACTGTTAGCGGACACGTTGCAGGAGCAATACAAGCAGCATGGCAGCTGGGAGTTTCTGGAAACAAATGATCGGTTGATCTACCAGCTGATGCGCTCATTTGAACAAAACAGCAGTTCGAAAATGCCGCCACAGGGCTGGCGGACAAAATTCTGGATCCTCGACAGTCACGATCGCCGGATCGGCGGTTACGATCAACCGGTCCCGCCCGATCTGCAAGGGCCGCGTCGCGTGATGACCGTCAATGGCGTGATCATCGGTTCAGTGATTTCCACGCCCGCTGAGCGCCTGACCCGCGATGCCGATATCAACTTCGAGCGTCAGCAGAGCCGCACCAGCTGGATGATTGTCGCTTTTACCGCACTGCTGGCCGCCGTCGTAACCTGGGTGTTATCTCGCGGTATGCTCGCGCCGGTAAAACGGCTGGTTAATGGCACCCATCAGCTTGCTGCGGGAAATTTCAGCACCCGCGTGGAAGTCGACAGTGAAGATGAACTGGGGAAACTGGCGCAGGACTTTAACCAGCTGGCAATGACGCTGGAGAAAAACGAACAGATGCGCCGGGCATTTATGGCAGATATTTCCCATGAGTTACGCACCCCGCTGGCGGTATTGCGCGGTGAGCTGGAAGCCATGCAGGATGGTGTGCGTAAAATGACCGTCGGTTCACTGGAATCGCTGCAATCTGAAGTGGCGATTCTGACCAAACTGGTCGATGATCTGCATCAGCTTTCTCTGTCAGATGCCGGTGCGCTGGCTTATCGCAAAGTCGATACCGACGTTGTACATCTGCTACAACTGGCCGAGGCCGGCTCGCGTGAACGTTTCCACAGCAAACAGTTAACGCTCAACAGCCATCTGCCGGAAAGTGCTGAAGTCTTTGGTGACCCGCAGCGGCTGTCGCAGCTTTTCAATAATCTGCTGGAAAACAGCCTGCGCTATACTGATCCGAATGGCGGCCTGGAAATCCTGGGAGAAATCTGTGAAAAAACGCTGAATCTGATTTTCCAGGACAGCGCGCCGGGCATCAGCGATGAGCAGCTCATCCGTATTTTTGAACGGTTTTACCGTACCGAAGGCTCGCGTAACCGCGCCAGCGGCGGCTCGGGTTTAGGTCTGGCAATTTGCCAGAATATCGTCGAAGCCCACGGCGGGCAGATCAGCGCAAGCCACTCCCCGGCGGGTGGCGTACGCATTACGGTCGTCCTGCCTCTTTCTGTCCCACATGGCCCGAGAAACTGAATGAACGACTCTGCATTGTCCGGCCCTGCGCCGTTGAAAATCCTGATCGTGGAGGATGAGCCTAAACTCGCCCAGTTACTGATTGATTATCTCGAAGCGGCAGGTTATGCCACGCAGTGGTTACCCGACGGCAACGACGTGGTTACGCTGGTTAAAACCCAGCCCCCGGCACTGATTCTGCTGGATCTGATGCTGCCGGGCAGCAGTGGTTTAACGATATGCCGTGACATCCGCCAGTTCTCCGATGTGCCGGTCATGATGGTGACTGCCAAAACGGAAGAAATTGACCGTCTGCTCGGGCTGGAAATTGGCGCAGATGATTATATCTGTAAGCCTTATAGCCCGCGGGAAGTGGTCGCGCGCGTGAAGGTTATCCTGCGCCGTTGTGTGCGTCCGGATGAGCACGTGACAAAAGATACCGGCCTGCATATTGATGAGGCTCGCTTTCAGGCCACTTTTCAGGGACACGAACTTGAGCTGACTCCGGCGGAATTTCGTCTGTTAAAAACCCTGTCTGTGAAACCCGGTTATGTCTTTACCCGGGAAGTGCTGCTCAATAATCTTTATGACGATTACCGCGTTGTGACGGATCGCACCATCGACAGCCACATCAAAAACCTGCGCCGTAAGCTCGAATCACTTGATGGTGAAAAGGCATTTATCCGCGCGGTATACGGCGTCGGTTACCGTTGGGAAGCGGAGCCTTGCCATTTAGTTTAATGTTCTTCGGGCCGGCAACTCAGGTTTGTAAAGTTACTGGAAGTCTGTCGGCCAGCTCACATTTCATACCTTAAATTTCCGCTATCGCCGCGAAAAAGTCTCCATTAACTACACTTATTTCTGAAAAATAACCCCTCTTATGGAGATTACCTTTATGGCTAATAGCCACTATGAGCTGATTAAGGCGAGGAACGGGCAATATCACTTTATCCTTAAAGCCGGTAACGGAGAGATTCTTCTCACCAGTGAAATGTATGCCAGCAAAGCATCAGCGGAAAACGGCATCTTATCGGTACAAAACAACGTCTCAGAAGAAGCCCAGTACGAGATCAAACCCACGAAAGACGGGCAGTTTTACTTTGTCCTGAAAGCAAAAAATCATCAGGTCATTGCCATAAGCGAGATGTACACCGCACCCCGCACCGCTAAAAAAGGGGTGCTGTCCGTTATCAAAAACGGGCTAAGCCCGGAGATCCGTGATCTCACCCAGCAAATCGCCTGACCTCGTTATCCTGAGGTTGCTACATTTCCTGCTGCAACCTCAGGATCCAAAAATTGATCTGCCCCGGTAAAACTTCAAATACCCACACGAACTGGCTGCTTTTAAACAACTCAGACGTTACAATTCTGACCTTTCGTCGCCCCGCATCCGGGACGGCCCTGACTTGTGATCAGACTGAGATTGACTATGTTTACCCGCGATTCTTTTGTTCCGGAACTGCTGTCCCCTGCCGGCTCCCTGAAAAATATGCGTTATGCTTTTGCCTACGGTGCTGATGCGGTTTATGCCGGCCAGCCCCGCTACAGCCTGCGTGTGCGTAATAACGAATTTAACCACCAGAACCTGGAAACAGGCATTAACGAAGCCCACGCCCTGGGTAAAAAATTCTATGTGGTGGTCAATATCGCCCCGCATAACGCCAAGCTCAAAACCTTTATCCGTGATTTACAACCGGTGATAGATATGGGACCGGACGCCCTGATCATGTCCGATCCGGGCCTTATCATGATGGTACGCGAAGCGTTCCCGCAAATGGATATTCACCTCTCGGTGCAGGCTAACGCCGTGAACTGGGCAACAGTGAAATTCTGGAAACAAATGGGGCTGACGCGCGTCATTTTGTCCCGCGAGCTGTCGCTTGAAGAGATCGCTGAAATCCGTGCTCAGGTGCCGGACATGGAAATAGAAATTTTCGTGCACGGTGCACTGTGCATGGCGTATTCCGGCCGCTGTCTGCTTTCCGGTTATATCAATAAACGCGATCCGAATCAGGGGACCTGCACCAACGCCTGCCGTTGGGAGTATAAAGTTCAGGAAGGCAAAGAAGACGCCATCGGCAACATCGTGCACCAATACGAACCGATCCCGGTTCAGCAGGTAGAAGCCGCAGAACCCACGTTAGGCATCGGCCAGCCGACGGATAAAGTATTTATGCTGGAAGAAGCGATGCGTCCGGGTGAATACATGAGTGCTTTTGAAGATGAGCATGGCACTTATATTATGAATTCTAAGGACCTGCGTGCGATTCAGCATGTGGAAACCCTGACTAAAATGGGCGTACATTCGCTGAAAATAGAAGGCCGTACCAAATCCTTCTATTATTGCGCCCGCACCGCACAGGTTTATCGCCGTGCCATTGACGACGCAGTGGCCGGAAAACCGTTTGACCCGACGCTGCTGTCAACGCTGGAAGGCCTGGCGCATCGCGGTTATACCGAAGGTTTTCTGCGCCGTCATACACATGACGCACAACAGAACTACGAATACGGTTTCTCGGTCAGTGACCGCCAGCAATTTGTCGGTGAATTTACCGGTAACCGTAAAGATGGCTGGGCAGAAATCGACGTAAAAAATAAGTTCAGCGTCGGCGACAGCGTGGAAATGATGACGCCGCAGGGCAACGTTCAGTTCACACTCGACGCGTTACGCAACAAAAAAGGTCAGCCGACCGACGTGGCACCGGGTAATGGCCACTTCGTTTATGTTGCGCTGCCGGAAGATGTCAGCCTGGAATTCGCTATTTTGTTGCGTAATCTGCAAGAAACCGACACCCGGAATCCGCATTCAAAATAAGGAATTCTTCGAAAATAAGAATTCGATCACATCTATTTTTAGAGTAGCTGGTTAATATGCATTCGCAATTTACTTCGAATGCAAAATAAAGCACCGGACTACACTAGGAACCACCTCCTTGGCCAGCTCAATCTCCCTTGAGCTGGCTTTTCTTTGAATATTCGGGCAACTTTTTGTACTTCCATTCATCAAACAAATAGTCTCTTTCCTCCCTAAAAAAATAAAATATCTTTTGCAGATAAATAAGTATTTTAT
>NZ_JAFMOS010000556.1 GCF_019049755.1 Rahnella perminowiae | reverse complement strand
GCTTATTTCTTCTTGGCGTATTTCAAAGAATCCAGCGCCACCGCGAAAATGATGATGCTGCCCTTGATGATGTACTGCCAGTACGGATTCACGCCGATATAGGTCAGGCCGTAGTTGATAACGGTGAATATCAGTACACCGGTCACCACCCCTGCCACAGAACCCACCCCCCCTGCGAAGGACACGCCGCCGACCACACAGGCCGCGATAGCATCGAGTTCGTACATGAATCCGAGGTTGTTAGTGGCACTGCCGATACGCCCCGCTTCCAGCAAACCACCGAACGCGTAGAACACCCCAGACAATGCATAAATCATGATCAGGTTTAACGGGACGTTAACGCCGGAGACTTTTGCTGCTTCCGGATTGCCACCGATAGCAAAGATGTTTTTACCGAAGCGCGTTTTGTTCCACAGCACCCAGACAAAGGCGATAGCAATCAGCGCATAGAACGTAATATAGGAAAGCTTCAGGCCACCTAAATGGATAAAGCCTTGTGCGAACAGGGAGAAGCCCGGGTCAAAACCCGCCACCGGTGAAGAACCGACATAATCGTAATACAGGGAGTTAATCCCGTAGACGATAATCATCGTGCCCAGTGTGGTAATAAATGGCGTTACGTTCAGGTAAGCGATAATAATACCGTTCAGCAAACCAATTAACGCGCCAACAATACATACAGTCAGAATAACCAGCGGAATAGGTACAACTTCCAGATGCGGGAAAACTTT
This sequence comes from Rahnella perminowiae, assembly GCF_019049755.1. GTDB lineage: Bacteria > Pseudomonadota > Gammaproteobacteria > Enterobacterales > Enterobacteriaceae > Rahnella > Rahnella perminowiae. The sequence continues at coordinate 17,852 of NZ_JAFMOS010000556.1, read as the reverse complement.
ATTGACGTTATCCATCGCCTGCAACATGGTGGCGGCGACCACCGCCGCTAAACCCACCTGCCGCCCGGCGGAGAGGTCAGTACCTTGCGTGACAATAAGCCCCGCCACACCCAGTGCAATAATGACGCGCACGGAGGACTGAGTAAGGATGTTACTTAAGTTGACGAGACTGAGGAAGCTTGGATCCTGGATGATAATAATCGCCAGTAAGACCAGCAATACCACATAAATCCCGCCCTCTTTTAAATAAGTGAGCACACTTTTCTTATTTAATGCTTTCATAATAAGAACCCTTAAAAATTAGAGATGCAAGGAAGCCAGGCGTAATATTTCGTTCTGCGAGGTATTTTTAGTTTCAACTATACCCGCCACCTGTCCATTACTCATAACCAATATTCTGTCAGTAATACCCAGCAACTCCGGCATTTCAGAGGAGATAATAATGATCCCCTTCTCTTTTTTCGCCAACTCGGTGATTAACTGGTAAATTTCAAACTTAGCGCCAACATCAATGCCGCGCGTCGGTTCGTCCAGCATTAATATCTCAGGGTTGGTCAATAACCAGCGCCCGATAATAACCTTTTGCTGATTTCCGCCTGACAATGAACCAATGCTGGTTTTATGTCCCGGCGTTTTCACCCGCATGGAATCGATAACCCATTGGGTGTCGCTTTTCATCCGGGAAGTATCAAGTAAACCGGCTTTATTTTTATATTGACGAATATTGGAAATCAGCGAGTTAAAGCCAATGTCCAGATATGCATAAATACCGGTTGAGCGACGTTCTTCTGTTACCAGCGCAAAACCATGGTTAATGGCTTCATTGGCGCTGTGATTATTAATTTTTTTGCCGTGTAATTTAATGGTTCCGGCAACTTTCTCACGGATACCAAATAATGTTTCGACGATATCTGTACGTTTTGCACCGACTAAACCGGCAATCCCGAGAATTTCCCCTTTGTGTAAATCAAAGGAAATATCACGAATTGAAGGCTGGCGCAGTGAAGTCAGATTTCGCACTTCGAGGATCACTTCACCCGGTACGTTCTGGCGGTCAGGGAAGCGCTGGCTCAGTGAACGGCCGACCATCATGGAAATAATTTTATCCATGTCGAGACCTTCCAGCGGCTGGGTAATGATCCACTGTCCGTCACGCAGGATGGTTATCTCATCACACAGCTGGAAAATTTCTTCCATCTTATGAGAGATATACACAATGCCGCAGCCACGATCTTTCAGTTTACGGATAATCGTGAACAGATGGTTCACTTCTTTTTCCGTCAGGGAAGATGTCGGTTCGTCCATAATGACGATTTTTGCATTGTAAGAAAAAGCCTTGGCGATTTCGATCATCTGCATCTGTGAAACGGACAACTTACCGACCTTGTCACGCGGATCGATATCAATGTCCAGTTCGTCAAAAATCGCTTTGGTGTCTTTGTACATTTTGTCCTGATCGACAAAAAGTCCTTTGGTCGGATAACGTCCCAGCCACATGTTATCCATGACCGTACGTTGTAACACCAGGTTTAATTCCTGATGGACCATCGACACGCCTTGTTCAAGCGCTTCTTTCGAACTTTTAAAATTAACTTCCTGTCCCTGAAAAAGAATGGTGCCGGAGTCTTTACTGTATATCCCGAAAAGGCATTTTAATAATGTGGATTTACCGGCGCCATTTTCACCCATCAGAGCGTGAATGGAATGAGGACGCACCTTTAAATTCACATTATCTAACGCCCTGACGCCAGGAAATGATTTATTAATGCCACTCATTTCCAGAAGGAATTCGTCCGGTTTATGTGTTGTGTCAGATAACGTATTATCGGCCATAGTTATACCTGGCTAAAGATAAAAATAAACGGGTGTATTAATACCTGATGTCAGCCCTGCGTGCAGCCGGTAAACGCACCGCACGCAGAGCGACATGACGTCCTGTCAGATAAGCATTAACGTCTAATCATACTTAGTCTTTATTTACGGCTTAACCGCAATTATTTTTGCCACTGCTTAGCTTTGTTTGTTATTGCTGTCTGCCTTTACTGCTGTTGACGTAGTCTTATTTCACAAAGGAAGACAGATTGTCTTTATCCACGGCAACGTAAGGAATACGTACAACTTTGTTTTCAATTTTCCAGGTAGTCCCTTCAGCGGCGGGTTTACCGTCAGCCAGGTTTCTCGCCAGATCAAACGTGGCTTTCGCCTGGTTGTTTGCATCGTTAAGCACGGTACCGGCCATTGCACCAGATTTCACCAGTGCCAGCGCTTCTGACAGGGCATCCACGCCAAATACCGGAATGCTGGTTTTGTTATGGGATTTCAGCGCTTCTACAGCGCCCATTGCCATGGCATCGTTGTTGGCGATAACCACTTCGATTTTGTTAGCATTCGGGCCGGACAACCATGCATCCATCTTGTCTTTCGCCTGGGCGGTATCCCACATAGCGGTATCAAGTTGCAGTTGTTGAGTTTTCAAACCTTCTTTGCCGTTCAGGGTGCTGATGACGTATTTGGTACGCGCTTCAGCATCAGGATGGCCAGGTTCGCCTTTGATCAGTACGTATTGGATCACGCCGTCTTTGTTCAGATCCCAGGCCGGATTAGCTTTCCAGTGTTTAGCAATCAGCTCACCCTGAATAACGCCAGATTCCTTAGAGTCAGTCCCGACGTAATAGGCTTTGTCGTAGCTGTCTAAATCTTTACGGGAAGGTTCTTTGTTATAGAAAACGACAGGAATGCCGGCACCGCGGGCTTTTTCAATGATTACCGGGGCAGCAGCCGGGTCAACCAGGTTAATGGCCAACGCTTTAACACCCTTCGCCAGCATAACGTCAACCTGGTCGTTCTGCGTGGACTGGCTGTTTTGCGAGTCATTCATCAGCAGTTGCACATCTGGAGACGCTTTCGCATCTTTCTCAATGGCTTTGCGAACTTCGGACATGAAGTTGTCGTCATATTTGTAGATGGTGACGCCGATTTTAGTATCAGCAGCATGTGCGGCAAAACCAAACATCATGCTTGCAGCCAGAGTCGCCAGGGTGAAGACCTTCTTATTCATTTGTATCTCCGGTTATGTAGGGTGTTACAGAATTTGGCACCGGAAATCCTTGCGGGAGCAGTACAGCTCCACATCATGATTGTGGGTGCCTGCCATCCTTGACTTATAACGTCCTGACTCGCTGTGTAACAAGTCCGGCAAACCGGACCCAAATTGAATCATATTGAAAACGAATGAATCATAATGTGGGCGATGTTAATAAACTGTGAAAGTTCTCACAGATTGAAAACGGTTACATCGCGTTATTTGATCAAAAGGTGACGGGTGCCACATTTTGCCACGGTGCTACCGAATGGCGTCTGACCAGCGTAGGCATGAAGCAATGCGAAACCCCCGTAGCTAACTGTTCTGCCGCGCCTTTTAACGCCAGCTCCGTGGCAAGCGTCGCCATGGAAACGATGGGATAACGCACGGTAGTCATTTTCGGGCTGGTATAACGGGCAATCGGAATGTCATCGAAACCGATCAGCGAAAAGTCATCAGGAATATTAATTCCGTTTTCTTTCAACACCGCCATCGCCCCGGCAGCCATTGAATCGTTGTAGGTAAACACCGCACTGAGGTGCAGATTGCGCCCGAGCAGTTCCACCATGGCGGCTTCCCCGCCCTGCAGATCGGGCGAACTTTGCGCCCGCCATGCGGCAGGTGGCGCTTCAGCGCTATGATGTGCCTGCGTCATTGCCTGCGAATAGCCCTGATAACGCTGCAAATCGTCTTCAATGCCATGACTTGAACCAATGTAACCGATGCGCTGATGTCCCTGCGACAGTAACAGCCGGGTTGCCATTTCTGCGCCGCTGACGTTATTAAGCCAGACACAGCGGTGTTCGTAGCCCGGAATGACACGGTTAATCAGCACCATACCCGACACCTGATCCATAAACTGCGAAAGCTCGTCATCACCCAGTGCCTTAGAATGCACAATGAGCGCGTTACAGCGTTGACGAATCAAAACCTCAATGGCGTGCCTTTCTTTTTCGGCAATATGATAGCTGTTACCTATCAGGACATATTTCTGATGTTGCTGCGCGACAGTATCAACGGCTTTCACCAGTGCCCCAAAAAACGGGTCTGAAACATCCATAACCACAACGCCGATAGTATCGCTGCTTTGCGTGGCCAGTGCCTGCGCATTGGCATTAGGACGGTATCCCAGCGTGGCGACAGCCTGTAGCACCTGCTCGCGCGCCTCTTTGCTGGCAATGGTCGGATTGTTCAGAACGCGTGACACGGTGGCGACAGAAACCCCCGCCAGCCGGGCGACATCACGAATTGTGACCATGCGTCGCTCCGTGATCAGTCAGGGAATGGTACGGAGGAATACGGAAATTTTTGACCCAGGAAGTAAAAAAACCAGACAAAGAGAAGCGAGGTGAAGTGCGCATGGCGTTTCCTTTTTTAGTGTAGTGGTCATCGGAGTGGCACGACCGCTATCCTAAACATTTTGCGAAAACGCCTGCGTGAATCTCGTCACAGGAAAGAAAACGTTTACATACAAATCTGCAACCTTCATCCCAAATCTATCATTTAGGATGATGTAACGTCATCGGGTTCAGGCTGTTTTCAGTTCTACGCCGGAGGCTTTGATGGTGAGTTTCCGCCACAGCCACTCCACCGGTCCCTGCCGAAAATGACGCAACCACAGCACTGTCACCAGCAAATTACATACCCAGATCAGCGGCACCAGCGCCATCAGTTGCAACCGGTCGAAATGCTGATAGAAACCAAGGGTATTGAAAAATGTGGTACAGATGACAGTCTGCAACAGGTAGTTGGTCAGCGCCATGCGGCCAATCTGCGAAAGCCAGTGCGTCACGCGCCAGCGCGAAATCAGCGGCCAGAAGCCGTAACACAGCGCCAGATAACTCACCGCCTGCATCAGCGAGCCAATCTCACGCGGCACCTGCAACAAAAAACCGCTCCACCGGTAGTCCCAGCCGGTACGATATTGCAGATAAATCGCCGGGATCTGAATCAGTAATGAAAACGGTAACAGCACGGCTGCGACTTTGCGGTAATGGGATGAACGGAATTCACCCTTCAGCCATCCGCTGCGCATCAGGCCGGAACCAATCAGCATGGCGCCCGCCAGTTCCCAGCCGTATTGCGCGCCGATCGCCAGCAAACTGGACGACAGCAAATCGAGCCGGTTCTGAATCGCCTCCCACCCGCCTTTCAGTCGCCAGTATTGCTCATACTGAATTTCCGCCGGCCCCGGAAGCCAGAAGCTGCCAGGTTTTGGTGAGGAAATAAATCCCAGCATTGCCAGCACAGCCACACCGATCAGATACAAAATAATGCCCGTTGATATCAGCGACTGGCTGCTGCGCCCTTCCCGCACCATCCGCCAGCACACCAGACCAATCAGCCCGTAAGACAGCAAAATATCGCCGTCCCATAACAACGTGGCATGGAAAAAACCGCACAATAATAAAATTGACAACCGCGCCTGGATCCAGTGTTTGCCGCGTGGCAGTAATAAATACAGGCCACCGCCAAACAGCATGGCGAACATCATCAGGAACTTGCCCTGCGCCACAGCGTCAAGCACCGCCCAGGTCCAGGTGTCAGAAGCAGAAGGTGTCCCGGCAAATGCCGGATTCAGATAAGCGGCTTTCGGCAAACCGAAGGCGCTGATATTGAGCAGAAGAATGCCAAAAATGGCGAGACCACGGGCAAAGTCGAGCGTGGCAATACGTGAGCGCATACCTGACGTTCCTGTTAACGGTAAGGAGCTGAAAATTGTGCGGGCTTCAGACAGACTAACGGCACCCGTAAGGTGCCGCAATATAAAGTGTCTGACCGGTTAAAACGCCGCTGTTAGCTGGCGTGTCTGACCGTTCTCAGGAATTCCTGTCGCGTATTCTGGCTCGACTTAAACAGACCGCCCAGAGAGGTCGTGGTGGTCGCGCTGGTCGCGTCACGGACACCACGCGCCTTCACGCAGTAATGCACTGCATCAATCGATACCGCCACATTGGTGGTGCCGAGCAGGGTTTGCAGTGCAACCAGTATCTGCTGGGTCAGGCGTTCCTGAACCTGCGGGCGCTGCGAGAAGAATTGCACGATGCGGTTGATTTTGGACAGACCAATTACGGTCTCTTTCGGGATGTACGCCACGGTCGCTTTACCGTCGATGGTCACGAAATGGTGTTCGCAGGTGCTGGTCAGCGTGATATCGCGCACAGTGACCATTTCATCCACTTTCATCTTATTTTCGATGACGGTGATTTTCGGGAAGTTGGCATAATCAAGCCCGGAGAAAATTTCATCCACGTACATCTTGGCGATGCGGTGCGGCGTCTCCGCCAGACTGTCATCGGAAAGATCCAGATTGAGAAGCTGCATAATACCGGTCATATGCTCCTGGATCCGCTGCTTGCGCGTTTCGTTGTCGATCGGCAAAGCTTCACGCAGAGGGGTTTCCAGACCACGGGCTAACAGGGCCTCGTGAACCAAGACGGCTTCTTTACTCAGGGTTGGCATTGTTTCTTCTCCGGCAGATGTAATCACTTTGACGCAGATCACGCCAAAGTGAGGTGGCTTACTGTAGTAGAGAGCCGGTTCAGAATCCAGTGATTGCTTTCTTGATGGATGAAATAGCCCTGATGGATGAAATAGCGGCAAGTTATCGTTTGTGGCGAACCACCAGCGCACCGGCGATAATGAAACCGGCCAGCGCAACGTACAACGCGGGCTCCAGCCGATGGGTCAGCGCGGTAGAAATGGCGGAGAGCACCGGGCCGAATAACTGGCCGACGGCATAACCGGTCGTCAGCAACCCGGCCATATAACGGCTGTGGTCAGGCGCAAGCTCGCGGCTGTATTGTAAGGCTAATTGCACCACGCTGAGGAAACCGCCGCCGGTCAGTAAAGCCCCGAGCACCAGTCCGCTGACACCCGGCACCACTTCCGCACACAAAATCCCCAGTCCCTGGATCCATAGCGTCAGCGCCAGACGGGTATGGGTGGTCAGACAATGCCGGGTGAGAATACCGATGACAATGCCGGTGACCGCCGCACCGCCAAACACCGGCCAGACAAACTGGGCGAACAGGCTGTCAGGGAAACGTGCACTCGCCATCTGCGATAAAAAGGTTGCGGGCAGAATGTAACCGAAACCTGCCAGGCTGTAGCTCCACACCAGACGTCTGAGCGCAGGCGTCATCACCAGCGGTGATGACGCCATATGCGACCGGTGCAAATCCCCTTTTCGCGGCAGATTCGGTGTAATGATCGCCACAAAAATCAGCGCCAGCACACCGTAAACGCACCAGGCCTGCGCTGAGGTCAGCTGTAAACTGTGGATCCCCACCGCCAGCATGCCGCTGAGGAAAATCCCCGCGCCCGGCCCGGCAAAGACTGCCGCGCTAAGCGCCGGACGACCATAGTGCGCCAGCCGTTCGTTACACCATGCCGATACCATCACCATCGCCCAGCCGCTGGTCCAGCCGATCAGGAAGCGTACAATACTGTGCAGCACTTCGCCGGAAATCACCGCCGACAGTAAAGTCAGGATCACCCCGCCCCATACCCCCAGCCACAAGCGACGCTCAAGATGTTTGCTGGCACGCATGCCATCAAACGCGCCACACAGATAACCGAGATAATTGAACGCGGCGACCAGACCTGCGCCGGTCAGGCTGAACTGATGTTCAGCTATCATTAAAGGAACCTGCGGTGTAAAGGCGAAGCGCCCGATACCCATCGCGACCACAAAAGCCAGAAAACCACTTAGCGCAATGCGAAAAGCCATAATTGCTCCGTCAGAAGAAACTGCAATGCAACATATTAGAAACAATGAATAAACATACTCAAAGCCTGTCGCGGAAAACAGCAGATTTCTTAAAAGAAAGTTAATTGGAAGTTGTCGCTATGATGCCTTATGGGTACAATCACGAAAACTGAATAATACAAACCAACTTGTTTACGATTAGAGAACACAGGAACCCACCATGGATCTGACTCAGTTACGGATGTTTTGCTGCGTAGCGGAAACCGGTTCGCTGGCGCGTGCGGCCGAGCAACTGCATCGTGTGCCGTCGAACCTGACCACCCGTCTGCGTCAGCTCGAACTTGAACTGGGCACTGATCTGTTTATCCGCGAGAAGCAGCGCATCCGTCTTTCCGCCATGGGACATAACTTCCTCAACTATGCCGAGCGCATTCTGGCGCTCAGTGATGAGGCGATGAGCATCATGCATGCCGGTGAACCCGCCGGGAATTTCGCGCTGGGTTCGATGGAAAGCACGGCGGCAACCCGCCTGCCTTCGTTGCTGGCGGCTTATCATCAGAAGTTTCCACAGGTGGCACTGTCGCTGGTGACGGCGACTTCCGGTGAAATCATCGACAACGTACGTGCCGGCCGTCTCGCCGCAGCACTGGTTGATGGCCCGATCGATTTTGATGATATCAACGGCTGTATTTCTTTTCGTGAAAGGATGGTGGTGATCACCCCGCCGGGTGAATCACCGCTGGAAGTGCCTGACGGTCGCAGCGGCCACACTGTTTTTGCATTCCGCCCCAGCTGTTCCTACCGCCAGCGTTTACAGGGATGGATCAGACAGATGAACGTTCCGGTCGCCAATACTCTGGAGATTCAGTCCTACCACTCCATGATGGCGTGTGTCGCCAGCGGTGCGGGTATTGCCATGATCCCGCGTTCTGTGCTGGAACAACTGCCCGGCCACGAGCGGGTAGAAATTCACGACATTCCGGATGAATTCGCCGATACCGCCACCTGGCTTATCTGGCGCCGGGATGCGTTCAGCCCGAATGTCCGGGCGCTGAAGGAACTGATTATTGAACAAAATGACGGGGTCATCCCGTTACTGAAGCATCCGCTCGCCGGGGAACATGATCCGGTGCTGCATCCCACCTATTAAGTTAAAAACCTGAATAAGCAAAAACACCTGACTGGAGCTAAAAAATGCAAATGATCAAAACACGTGCGGCTGTCGCCTGGGGCCCGAACCAACCTCTGTCCATCGAAGAAGTGGATTTAATGCCGCCGCAAAAAGGCGAAGTGCTGGTGCGTATTGTTGCCACTGGTGTTTGTCATACTGATGCCTACACACTCTCCGGCAAGGATCCGGAGGGCGTATTCCCGGCAATCCTTGGCCATGAAGGCGGCGGCGTAGTCGAAGCCGTAGGCGAAGGAGTCACCAGCGTCGCCGTAGGCGACCATGTCATCCCGCTGTACACGCCGGAATGTGGCGAGTGTAAATTCTGCAAATCCGGTAAAACCAACCTGTGTCAGGCTATCCGTACCACACAAGGTAAAGGTCTGATGCCGGACGGCACCACGCGTTTCTTCAAAGACGGCAAGCCGATTTTCCATTACATGGGCACGTCAACCTTCTCTGAATACACCGTAGTACCTGAAATCTCACTGGCAAAAATCAACAAAGAAGCGCCGCTGGAAGAAGTGTGTCTGCTCGGATGTGGCGTGACCACCGGTATGGGCGCGGTCATCAACACGGCTAAAGTGAAAAAAGGTGACACCGTGGCCATTTTCGGTCTCGGCGGCATTGGTCTTTCTGCGATTATCGGTGCGGTGATGGCCGGTGCAGGCCGCATCATTGGTATTGATCTGAATACCAGTAAATTCGATCTGGCACGTAAACTCGGCGCAACCGACCTGATCAATCCGAAAGATTTCGACAAGCCTATTCAGGATGTGATTGTTGAAATGACCGACGGCGGTGTGGACTTTTCCTTCGAATGTATCGGTAACGTGAACGTGATGCGTTCCGCACTGGAATGCTGCCATAAAGGCTGGGGTGAATCTGTCATCATCGGCGTTGCCGGTGCGGGCGAAGAAATCTCTACCCGCCCGTTCCAGCTGGTCACCGGCCGCGTCTGGCGTGGTTCTGCGTTCGGTGGTGTGAAAGGCCGCAGTCAGTTGCCAGGTATTGTGGAACGTTATCTGGACGGGGAATTTGCCCTGAACGATTTCATCACCCACACCCTGCCGCTGGAAGACATCAACGAAGCCTTTGACCTGATGCATGAAGGGAAATCTATCCGCACGGTTATTCATTTTAATAAGTAAGGAATGTGTCAATGAGCAGCTCGGTTGAACTACTCGAAGAACACCGGATGTTTGGCGGCTGGCAGCAGCGCTACCGCCATACCTCTGAGAGCCTGAATTGCAGCATGACGTTCAGCGTTTATCTGCCTCCGTCACCCGATGACGCGCCGCCGCCCGTCCTGTACTGGCTGTCGGGCCTGACCTGTAATGATGAAAACTTTACGACAAAAGCCGGGGCGCAGCGCGTCGCAGCTGAACTCGGCATCATTCTGGTGATGCCTGATACCAGTCCGCGCGGTGAGGGTGTTGCCAACGATGACGGTTATGATCTGGGTCAGGGCGCCGGTTTTTACCTGAACGCGACTCAGGCACCCTGGGCTGCCCATTACCGGATGTACGATTATCTGCTTGATGAACTGCCTGCGCTGATCCGCGACCATTTCAAAATCAGCGAGCGTCAGTCAATTTTCGGTCACTCAATGGGCGGCCACGGTGCGCTGATGCTGGCATTGCGTAATCCGCAACGTTTCTGTTCGGCATCAGCGTTTGCGCCGATCGTCAATCCGGCTCAGGTACCGTGGGGGCGTAAAGCGTTCAGTGCGTATCTGGGCGATGATGAAAGCCAGTGGCTGAAATACGACAGTTGTCACCTGCTGAGTGCATTGCCAGCGGATCAAAAGCCGTTCCCGATTCTGGTCGATCAGGGCGACAGCGACCAGTTTCTGGCGGATCAGCTTCAACCGGCAAAACTGGCAGAGATAGCGCGTCAGCGCGGCTGGCCGTTACAACTGCGGGTTCAGCCGGGCTACGATCACAGCTACTTCACCATCGCCTCGTTTGTGGAAGATCACCTGAGATTCCATGCGGAGTTTTTGCACCCGAAGGCATAAGTGCAGGATCCTAAAAATAGAAGCAACCGGCTCCTCTCCCTGCTGATAGGGCAGTGTTTCGCCTTGCTCCCTCCCCTTCGCAGGGAAGGGAGCAAAAATCAATTCTTCAATTTTGGATCCAGCGCATCCCGTAATCCGTCACCCAGCAAATTAAACGCCAGTACGGTCAGGAATATGGCCAGACTGGGGAATATGGCCACATGGGGAGCCATGACCATGTCGGCGCGGGCTTCGTTGAGCATCGCGCCCCACTCCGGCGTCGGGGGCTGTGCGCCCATACCCAGAAACGACAGGCTGGCGGCGGTGATGATCGACGTGCCGATACGCATGGTGAAATACACCACTATGGACGACAACGTACCCGGCAGAATGTGGCGGAACAAAATCGTGGCGTCGGATGCGCCGATGCTGCGCGCCGATTCAATATAAGTTTGCTGTTTCAGCACCAGCGTATTGCCGCGAACCAGACGTGCGAAGGCAGGAATGCTGAAAATCGCCACAGCGATAATCACGTTCGACATACCGTTGCCCATTACCGCAACGACGGCGATCGCCAGTAAAATCCCGGGAAAAGCAAACAGGACGTCACAGACGCGCATGGTAATGCGATCCCACCAGCCTTCGTAATATCCCGCCAGCAAGCCGAACACCGTACCAATTGCCGCGCCGAGCACCACAGAAAGTACGCCTGCGGCGAGTGAAATCCGCGTGCCCATCAGGATGCGGCTGAAAATGTCACGCCCGAGAGAATCCACGCCCAGCCAGTGGACCAGCGATGGCCCGTCGTTCAGACGGTCATAATCAAAGTAATTTTCCGCATCAAACGGCACCAGCCACGGCGCAAGAATGGCCGCCGCGATCAGCAGCAGGATAAAAGCCCCCGCAATCATCGCAATATGCTGCCGGCGAAAACGACGCCAGAACGCTTTCCACGGTGTCCTTCCCGCCTGTGATTGCGCAGTTTCCGGCGTGATGACCGGTAAACTCGCGAGTACGGCATTTCGCCGCCAGTTTTTCATGCGCTTACTCACTTGTATCGGATGGAAGGGTTAATGACGGCGTACAGCATGTCTACCAGCAGATTGATCAGGATGAACTCCAGCGAAAACAGCAGCACTTCTGCCTGTATCACCGGATAATCCCGCATCTCGACCGAATCAACCAGCAACCGCCCTAACCCCGGCCAGTTGAACACTTTTTCAACCACAATCGACCCGCCGAGCAGGAAGCCAAATTGCAACCCCATCATCGTCACAACCGGGATCATCGCGTTGCGCAGGCCATGTTTGACCACCACCACCGCTTCGTGCACGCCCTTGGCGCGCGCGGTACGCATATAATCTTCCTGCATAACGTCGACAAAGGACGCGCGGGTAAAGCGGGCCATGATCGCCGCCACCGCTGCACCGAGCGTAACAGAAGGGAGAATATAGTGCCGCCAGCTGTCGGCACCGACCGTCGGCAGCCAGCCCAGTTCAACGGAAAAAATTTGCATCAGCAACATGCCCAGCGCGAAAGCCGGGAAGGAAATACCTGAGACGGCGAGCGCCATGCCCAGTCTGTCCGGCCAGCGGTTACGCCACACGGCGGAGACCACGCCAATCACCAGACCGAAAACCACTGACCACACCATACTGGTCAGCGTCAGCCAAAACGTCGGCATAAAGCGCGAACTGATTTCTTCAATGACCGGGCGTTTTGAAACCATCGAGTGGCCGAAATCACCGGTCAGCGCATTGCCGAAGAAAGTGAAAAATTGCTGATAAAGCGGCTTATCCAGCCCTAAATCCTGACGCACCAGCGCAACCACGCTGGCATCGGCATCCTGGCCGGCCATCAGCCGCGCCGGATCGCCCGGCAACAGATGCACAAACAAAAAGACCAGCACGGCCACAATCAGCAGCGTGGGTATCAGTCCGAGTAATCGTTTTAAAAAATAATTAAGCATGATTGGCTGTCTGTGATTTCACGGTAGACATCTATGTTCCGGCCCCGGAACACACGATTTCAGGGCGTCCATGCTGTTACATGACGCGCCCTGAAGGCTTCACCGCGTATTATTTCACATCTGCATCGTCAAAGCTGAAAGCCGTATCCGGCATCACATAGAAACCGGTCAGACGTTTATTTTTGGCTGAAACCAGACGTTCAGTGACCAGGAATGCCCACGGCGCATCGGTCCAGATTTGTTTCTGGGCAGCAGCGTACAGTTTGGCTTTCTCGGCTTTGTCGGTCGTTTTCAGCGCATCGGACAAATCTTTATCCACCTGTGCGTTGCTGTAGAAGGCAGTATTGAACTGCTTCGGTGGCGCGGCCTGGGTGGAAAACAGCGGAGACAGTGCCCAGTCTGCTTCACCGGTAGAGGCAGACCAGCCGGTGTAGAACATACGGATGCCCGCCTCTTTTTGTCCGACGTTCTCAACCTGCGCCGCACGCTGCGCGGCATCCATTGCGGTGACTGTCACTTTAATACCCACCTGCGCCAGTTGCTGTTGGGTAAACTGCAACACTTTTTGCGCGGTACTGTTGTTATGTGAAGACCACAACGTGGTGGTAAAACCGTCCGGATAACCGGCTTCTTTCAATAACGCTTTCGCTTTTGCCGGATCATACGGCCACGGTTTAAATTTCGCCGCGTATTCGATGCCCTGCGGCAGCGGCCCTTCAGACGGCACGGCGTAACCGGCAAATGCAACTTTGATCAGCGCCTGTTTGTTAATCGCGTAGTTAATCGCCTCACGCACTTTCACATTGTCGAACGGCTTTTGCGTGACATTGAAACTGATGTAACGATGCAGAATCGACGGCGCGGTCACCAGATCCAGTTTAGCGTTTTTCTCCAGCAAGGCCGCCTGTTCGTAAGGCACCGGGAACGCCAGATCAGCCTCGCCGGTTTGCAGCATTGCCGCCCGGGTATTGTTATCTACCACAGGACGCCAGGTAATGGTGTCGAGTTTCGGCTCGCCTTTTTTCCAGTACCCGTCAAACTTCTTCACTTTCACAAAGTCAGTCTGATTCCATTGTTCAAGCGTATACGGGCCGGTGCCAACCGGATGGAAACCGATGTCTTTGCCGTATTTGGTCAGCGCCGCCGGGGAAATAATCACCGCAGACGGGTGTGCCAGAATATTAATAAAGGCTGAGAACGGCTCTTTCAGGGTGATTTTCACCGTGTTGTCATCAACGGCTTCGGTGCTGGCGATATTCTTGAACAGGTTATAGCGTTTAAGGTGACTGTCCGGATTACTGGCGCGGTCAAAGTTAACCTTTACCGCCGCCGCATTGAAGTCGGTGCCGTCCTGGAACTTGATGCCCGGATGCAGCTTGATGGTGTAAACCAGACCGTCTTTACTGACGGTGTAACTGTCCGCCAGAACGTTTTCCAGTTTCATATTTTTATCAAAGCCAAACAGGCCCTGATAGAAGGATTTGGCGACAGCCTGCGACAGGGTGTCGTTGGCGTCATACGGATCGAGCGAGGTGAAGTTAGAACCTACGGCGATGACCACGTCTTTTGCCGCCCATGCAGAAGCCGACGCCAGCGAACCAAAAACAGCGGCAGCGAGCACGGCCTGACGGACAACGTTCTTACCTTTAGATTTCTGCTGATTCATGTCAGTTCCTTTTCCTGTCTTACCCGTTTATCTTGCGAAGAATTGACGGCTCAAATAAGCCGCCAGAAAAATCAGTAAATACCCGCAATACTGTGCCTGGCGACAAAATGGCCTTCGCCCACCTTTACCAATGGCATCACCACCGGCTCATCGTGCAGCCCGCGAACCGGACTTGGGATTTCATCAACCAGCAGCGCCTGATCTTTTCGTTTGTGCGCCGGATCGGCGACCGGCACCGCCGCCATGAGTTTGCGGGTATAGGCATGTTGCGGCGTTTCAAATACCGCACGGCGCGAGCCGATTTCCACGATCTGTCCGAGATACATCACCGCCACACGGTGGCTGATGCGCTCAACAACAGCCATATCGTGTGAAATAAACAAAAATGCCAGACCAAACTCTTTCTGCAGATCCATCAGCAGATTGATGATTTGCGCACGGACAGACACATCCAGCGCCGAAACCGATTCATCGGCAATCACCACTTTTGGATTAAGCGCTAACGCGCGTGCAATGCAAATTCGCTGCCGCTGACCGCCGGAAAATTCGTGAGGATAACGCTGCGCGTGTTCCGGCAACAGCCCGACTTTTTCCAGTAACCATGCCACGCGGGCTTCGGCTTCTGCGCCTTTTGCCAGGTTGTGAACCAGCAGCGGCTCCATAATGGAATAACCTACCGTCAGGCGCGGATCGAGCGAGGCGTAAGGGTCCTGAAAAATAAACTGAATATCACGGCGCAGATGTTGCAGTTCACTGCCCCCGATATCGGTCAGCGTCTGGCCCTTAAAGGTGATAGTACCGCCCTGGCTTTTCACCAGTTTTAACAGCGAACGGCCGGTGGTGGATTTACCACAGCCTGATTCCCCCACCAGCGCCAGCGTTTCACCGGGATGCAAATCAAAACTGACTTTTTCCACGGCATGAACCCGTCGGGTTACGCGATTGAAAACACCGCTGCGCAGGTCAAAACGCGTCACCAGATCGCGCACCTGCAATATAGGAGGCGCGCCTGGTGTGAGAGTATTTTGTATCAGCGCCGGATCACTTTCCGGCTGTTCAGGCGCGGGAAAGCGTGCGGGCAGCGCTTTCCCGGCCATCGAGCCGAGTTTGGGTACCGCCGCCAGCAATGTCTGAGTGTAAGGCGCCTGCGGTGAACGGAATATAGCGTTTACTTCCCCCGTTTCGACACTGTTGCCCTGATGCATTACCAGCACACGGTCCGCAATTTCGGCCACTACTCCCATGTCATGCGTGATAAAAATCACCCCCATCTGCATCTCTTTTTGCAGCACACGGATCAGTTGCAGAATTTGTGCCTGAATGGTGACATCCAGCGCCGTCGTCGGTTCATCGGCAATCAGTAACGCAGGCTTACAGGAGAGCGCCATCGCAATCATCACCCGCTGGCGCATGCCGCCGGAAAGCTGATGCGGATAACTGTCGAGAATATTCCGGGCTTCAGGAATGCGCACCAGATCAAGCATCCGCAGCGCTTCCGCACGGGCGGCGCGGTGATCTTTGTTCTGGTGCAAGCGGATCGATTCGGCAATTTGTTCGCCCACCGGAAAGACCGGATTGAGCGACGTCATCGGCTCCTGAAAAATCATCGCCATATCCGCACCACGCAGATTACGCATGGCAGGCTGCGTGGCGTTGATCAAATCAACTACCTCACCGTTACGACGACGAAACTGCATTTGACCCTGTAAAATCTTTCCGCCGCCCTGCTCCACCAGCCGCATCAGCGCCAGCGAGGTCACGGATTTTCCGGAACCCGATTCGCCAACAATCGCCAGCGTTTCACCGCGCTTTACCTGAAAACTGAGATTACTGACCGCCTGAGTGACCTGCCCTTCATGAGCAAACTGCACGCTGAGCTGACTGACGGCAACCACGTGATCGGGTGGCAGAATAAGCGAACTGTTCATCGGGCTGTTCATGACCGGTAAATACTGACGCAGGGAGCGTCACCCACACGGGCGAAGCCGCGGTACATGCCTTCGCTGTTAAAAGGTAGCACCACGTTGCCAAATTTATCCACGGCAATCATTCCACCGCTTCCGCCCAGAGAAAGCAGTTTTTCCTGCACCACTTTATGTGTGGCCTCTTCCAGAGAAAGACCGGCGTATTCGATCAGCGCCGCCACATCATAGGCTGCCACCGTGCGCATAAACACTTCGCCGGTACCGGTGCTGGAAATCGCTACCGTATTGTTACTGGCGTAACAGCCCGCGCCAATAACCGGTGAATCGCCGACGCGCCCGGCCTGTTTGTTGGTCATACCGCCGGTCGATGTCGCCGCCGCCAGATTACCCAGCGCGTCCATCGCCACGGCACCTACGGTGCCAAATTTATGTTCAGGATCCAGCGGGTCATCAGACACGGGGGCACTGAGCGACGCGCCATCGTGATCAAGCATCACGCCGTTATCTGCCGCGATGGCACGTTGCAACTGATCATAACGTTCCTGCGTGAAAAAGTAGTCCGGTCCGACCATTTCCTGGCCGTGTTCGCGGGCAAAGGCTTCCGCGCCCGCGCCGGTAAACATCACATGCGGACTGACTTCCAGCACCTTACGGGCGGTGAGAACAGGATTGCGAATATGGTTCACACAACTGATGGCACCGGCATCGAGCGTACGGCCATCCATAATGCAGGCGTCTAACTCATGCGTGCCCTGATGGGTAAAAACCGCCCCTTTTCCGGCATTAAATAACGGGCACTCTTCAAGCAGACGCACCGCTTCGGTGACCGCATCCAGTGCACTGCCGCCGGAGGCCAGAATAGCCTGTCCGCTGGCGACTATTCTCTCCAGTTCGGCTAAATAAAGTCGTTCTTTTTCAGCGCTCATCGCCGCGCGGGTAATCGCCCCTGCACCACCGTGGATCGCAATAACCGGCCGCTTCTTGTCCGAAACGGAAGCCGCTGAATTATCAGTAGAAAAACTCATTAGCGCTGCACCTTTCGATGTTGTATTTATGTAGAGGAAAATGTTGAGCTGTTTTTGACTATATTTAGCCCGCAACAGTATGTAAAGCAGAAATGTCGCGCCATCAAAAGGTCGCTAATTGCTTAGATTGTTTAAGAAAAACAAATGCTGCAATTGAATATACCCGCGGGACAAATGACCAAAGAACAGCAATAATAAACGTCTTAACTGCGGATAAATGCCTCTCCGGATAAACTTCCTGCAGCTTTTTTTATTTTCTCTTTTTAGGAAATCAGTTTATGGAATCTGATTTCTCTTATACACATCT
>NZ_JAFMOS010000557.1 GCF_019049755.1 Rahnella perminowiae | reverse complement strand
TCATACAATTTATCCACACTTTGTTTCGGCCGCAGGATCACATCCAGAACCAGTTCACATTTACTGTCATCTTCGTCGCGCTGATTAATTTTGATATGGCCCGGACGAATTCGCATTTTTTGTAACGCCAGTAACACCACCGGCACACTTTCCGGCAGCAGACGTATTTCAATTAAATGGTGATGTCCGACCCAGTGGTTGCTGATCTGGCGGAAAACCTCCAGCACAATTAATGTCATGAACGCGCCATAGATGCCGATTTCATAGAGTCCGCTACCTATCACCAGCCCGATGGCGGCGGTCACCCAGAGTCCGGCCGCGGTGGTTAAACCTTTCACAATCTGTTTCTGAATAATAATGGTTCCGGCGCCAAGGAACCCCATGCCACTGACCACCTGTGCCGCCACACGGCTCGGGTCAAAGCTGACGTGAGTTTGCATCAGAATATCGGCAAAGCCGTATTTCGATACAATCATAAACATGGCGCTGCCAATCCCTACCAGTATATGAGTACGCAGACCGGCCTCTTTGGCACGTAACTGACGCTCAATACCAATTAAGCCGCCCAGGGCACCGGCGAGGGCAATACGAAGTAAAAAGTCGATCAGCATGCAAGCTCCTTATCATTATATTTTCCAGACAATGCAGGGGAAAAAGTGGTTAATTACTGTTAATTTTATTAGCCAAAGAAATAACCCGTAGAAATAAAATGTGTCTGAGTGTTTAAATTTAAGATTATTTTAGGAAAAAGTTGATGTTATTTTACTGAAGGGCTCGACTCAGGCGAAAAACGTCGGATATGATGGCGACTCGCAAAAAATCCCCGTCATATTCAGGAGCAGTACAGATGATCACTGCGTTTCGCGTGTTACTGGCCGCCGGTGTGCTGGTGTTAGCCGCATGCAGCAGCCATGACGATTCGGCTGATGTTCCCCAAAAAGGTAACAGCGTTAATATCGGGCAACGTACCGTGAACATGGACAGCCCGGCGTATGCAGCCTGTTCAATGGCGGGCGGGCAATTACGGATGGCGCCGCAACTCGATGGCAGCCGCGTCGGTATGTGTTCGCTGGCCAACGGTCGCCAGTGCTCGGAAAGTGCGCTGATGCAGGGCGTGTGTAAAGCCTGATAATCGCCAGACAGCCGTCTGGCGTTTTTGCATTTAACGCGGCAGCAAATTGCCCGTTTACATCCGGTCTTTCAAACGATAAACCAACTGGTGTTTGCCCTGGGTGAGGGTCAGCTTGCTATCCTGCAAGGTGAGCGCCGCACCGTTATTGAGCACATCACTGATCACATGATCCCATTTATTCAGGTTTTCATCCGGGCATAACATCATGGTGGATGCGAGCCCTTTTACGGTCAGTACATTATTATGCAACTGACCCTGACCCATGAAGTTATTACACATTTTGCCGGATATGTGCATGTCTGAGCCAAATTCAATTTCCGGAATGCGTCCTTGCGCAGCAGGGACAGTCTGCCCATCTACGCTCAGCAACTCAAAACGGTGATGCTGCAGATCAGTCTGTTTAACGCCAGTGTTCTGATTCATGCTGCAAGCCCCCAGAGTTATTGCGGCGGCCAGAACAAACAGTGACTTTTTCATCTTCTCTCCTGAGAAATATTCCTTTGGCGCTTGCCATGTCGATACATTCAACTGACTTATGCGATATTTTCTGAAGCATTATAGCGTGAATGAATGAGAATTTTAAGCCCTTAACTCCCTCGCCTGCGAAGGGGAAGGAGCTTAAAACCTTACCTGTCTTTATCCCGTCATCTTCCCATCATAAAAACGTCATTTTAGCCCGCTAGGTTATGCCCATCATGGTTCAGAGAGATGCATCGCGGCATGAGCTTTTTATCACTCCGTCATATCCGGAAATCCTGGGGAACAAAAATTGCACTCAATGACATCAGCTTTGATGTGGAAGAGGGTGATTTTATTGCCTTACTCGGCCCCTCAGGCTGCGGAAAATCGACATTACTACGGACCATTGCCGGGCTGGAAACAGCAGAAAGCGGCACGTTATATTTTCAGCAATCTGATGTCACCACGCTGACGCCTTCTCAGCGCAAGCTGTCGATGGTGTTCCAGTCTTATGCATTATTCCCGCACATGAATGTCCGCGAAAATCTGCTATTCGGATTGCGCGCACGCGGTGAAGACAAGCGGCATTTTGCGACGCGGCTGGCGGATGTCAGCAAGCTGATGGAACTGGAACCTCTGCTCGACAGGTTACCTGCGCAGCTTTCCGGTGGTCAGCAACAGCGCGTGGCGCTGGGCCGGGCGGTGATCGCCAATAACAGGCTGTGCCTGATGGATGAGCCGCTGTCTAATCTTGATGCCAAACTGCGCCAGAGTATGCGCCGCGAAATCCGTGCAATTCAGAAAAAGCTCGGCCTGACCTTGATATATGTCACCCACGATCAGACAGAAGCGATGAGCATGGCCGACAAAATCATCCTGCTCAACGACGGCTGTATTGAACAGCACGACACGCCGGATAACCTTTACAACAACCCGACCAGTATTTTTGCCGCGCAATTTATTGGCGCGCCGCCGATGAATATTCTGCCGCTCGAACGCCGCGGGCAGCATCACTATCTTGCCGGTACGCCGTTGCCCGTGGTGGAAAACTTTAATGAAAACGATCTGAGTCTTGGCCTGCGAGCCGAAGATATTCAGCTGATTTCGCCTGAACACGCCAGTTTGACCGCGCAGGTGGTCAGCCATGAATACATGGGGGCAGATACCCTGGTGGCCTGCGCACTGACCGGCTATCCGGCGCTGCTGACAGTGAAAGTTGCGGGCATGAAACGTTTTGCCGACGGCCAGAGAATCGGACTGCAATGGACCACGGGCGCACAATATTTTTTCATCACAGCAGACGGAAAACGCTGCTTCCACGCTGAGCAATCCTGTTTGCAGTCAGATCAGAGAGTTGCCGTGTAGTTGTCATTTTTTGCAGTTATTTATTTTTCTGACTCATACAACGCCTATTGCCGAAGGGAAAATTATGTCTATTGTTCACCGTTTTTCACGTCTTGCTACCGCCGTTCTGCTCATCACCAGCACCTCTGCTTTTGCAGCAGATCCGGTGAAACTCCAAATGTATTACCCGATTGCTGTCGGTGGGAAAATCAGTCACACGGTGGATACGCTGGTGGAAGATTTCCAGAAAACGCATCCTGATATCAGCATTCAGCCGGTCTATACCGGTGATTACGCCACGACGGTCACCAAAGCGCTTACTGCATTTCGTGGCGGCAATGCTCCGCAAATCGCGGTAATCGGCGATATCGAAGCATATTCCCTGATCGACGCGGGCGCGATTTTGCCAGTCAGCGATCTGGCGAATGACGCGGACGGCAAACAATGGATCGACGGTTTTTATCCGGCCTTTATCCGCCATATTCAGGGCAAAGTGTGGAGCATTCCATTCCAGCGTTCGACGGTCGTGTTGTACTGGAATAAACAGGCGTTTGAGAAGGCCGGTCTGAATGGCGACACACCGCCTGCCAGCTGGCAGCAGGTGGTCGATTTCGGTAAAAAACTGGTCGTGCATGACGGTTCTCAGGTGAAGCAGTGGGGCATTGAAATTCCTTCCACCCCAAACGGTTACTGGAATTTCCAGGGGATTGCAGCCACCAACGGCGGCCATCTGGATAATGGTAAAGGTACGGCGGTGACTTTCGACACGCCAGCCAACGTAGAAGCCCTGCAATGGCTGACTGATCTGGCGCAGAAGGAAGCGGTTTCGCCGAAAGGTACTATTGCCTGGGGCACCACGCCGCAGGACTTTATCGACGGTAAAACCGCGATGATGGTCACGACCACCGGCAACCTGACTACCGTGCGTGAAAATGCCAAATTCCCGTTCGGCGTAGCGATGCTACCGGAGAAAACGCAGCGTGGCAGCCCGACCGGCGGTGGCAATCTTTACGTCTTCAAAAACACTACGCCGGAACAACAGAAAGCGGCGCTGACGTTTATCCGCTGGGTTTCCGCTCCGGAGCAGGCCGCGCGCTGGAGCATCGCCACCGGGTATGTCGCGACATCGCCTGCCGCGTGGGAAACCCCGGTCATGCAGGATTATGTGAAACAGGTTCCGCAGGCACTGGTGGCCCGCGAACAGCTGAAATATTCACAGCCGGAACTTTCAACTTATAACAGTGTGCAAATCCAGGAACTGATGAACCACGCGATTGAAGCTGCCGTCACGCAGGCAAAAACGCCAGCCGAGGCGCTGAGTTCGGCGCAGAAACAGGCTGACCGGCTGCTGAAACCTTATCAGTAAGGATAAAAAGGAACAGCATGAGCACATTTCACGCGGTCCTTCCGGCCACCCGCCCACGCGGGTTGTCATTACAACTTTATGGCTATCTGTTGGTGTTGCCTGCTTTAGGATTTCTGCTGTTATTTACCCACTATCCGGCGCTGGCAACGGTATGGGAAAGCCTGTTCAGCGCTGCCCGCAGCGGGCATCCGGCGCAGTTTGTCGGACTGGATAACTACCGTGCGCTGCTCGATGACGATGTGTTTATGTTGTCATTACGCAATAATTTACTGTACGCCCTGATCACCATTCCGCTGTCCGTCGCGATTGCGCTGCTGATGGCGCTGGCGGTAAACCGCCGTCTGCGGGGGAATGCTCTGACCCGCGCCGCTTTCTTTATTCCTTCGCTGTTACCGATGGTGGCGATTGCCAATCTGTGGCTGTTTTTCTATACGCCTCAGCTCGGTTTGCTTAACAAAATGCTGGCGTTGTTTTCGTTGCCAGCGGTCAACTGGCTGGGCGAGCCGGGTACGGCACTTTACAGCCTGATGGCGGTTTCAGTCTGGCGTGAGGCCGGATTCTTCATGATTTTCTATCTGGCCGCATTACAGCAAATCGACCCGCGACTGGCTGAAGCGGCACAAATCGAAGGGGCATCGCGCCGCTATTTCTTCCGGCGGGTGCAGTGGCCATTGCTGATGCCGACCACATTATTCGTGCTGATCAACGCCTCGATGAATGCCTTCAGGATTGTCGATCAGGTGATTGCGATGACCAACGGCGGACCCGACAACAGCACCAGCTTGCTGCTGTTTTACATTTACCGCACGGCATTCAGTTACTGGGATTTACCGGCCGCGTCGGCAATGACTGTGGTACTGCTGGTGATCCTGGCCGTTATCGCGCTGATTAAATTCAACCTGCTGGATAAAAGGACGCACTATCAGTGAAACCATTTTCTTTCAGCCGTCTGATCCTGAATTTTACTATCTGGCTGGCGGCGTTACTGTGGTTTTTACCGGTGCTGGTCGCGGTCTGGGTAGCTATTCATCCGGCATCGGTGCAGGGCAGTTTTTCACTGTTTGCGCCGCTCACTTTGCAGAATTTCATTAATGCCTGGCAGGCGGCACCGTTTGCCCGCTACTTTATGAATACCACCTTGCTGGTGCTGATGATTGTGATCTGTCAGTTGATTCTGGCAACACTGGCAGCGTATGCCCTGGTGCGGTTTAAACTCAAAGGTGCCGGGTTTATCTTCGCGCTGATCCTGCTGCAACTGATGATAAGCCCCGATGTGCTGATCCTGAATAACTACAAAACCATTGGTGCGCTCGGGTTGCGCGATACGCTGGCGGGCATCGCGCTGCCGTATTTTGCCTCGGCGTTTGCCATTTTCCTGCTGCGCCAGACGTTTAAAAGTATCCCGCTGGTACTGGAAGAAGCGGCGGTGGTGGAAGGTGCCAGCCGGTTTTATATCCTGCGCAAAATCTACATTCCGCTGGCGAAACCGATCTACGTCGCCTTCGCGCTGGTATCTGTCAGCTTCCACTGGAACGATTTCCTCTGGCCGTTAGTGATCACCGATTCAGTCAAAGTGCGGCCGGTCACGGTCGGATTGCAGTTATTTTCCGCGCCGGAGCAGGGCGTGCAATGGGCGCTGATCAGCGCCGCCACCCTGATGACGGTGTTACCGCTGCTGGTACTGTTTCTGATATTTCAGCGTCAGTTTGTTCAATCCTTTATGCGGGCAGGGATCCGGTAAGATCCCGACAGGAGAATATTATGACCGTGTCCATGTTATCCCCTTTATTATCTGAACGGCAGGAACAGGCACTGGGCAATGTCAGTTCGCTCTATCAGTTGCCGGAAGTCCACGACGCGCTGGTCAATGGCGCAAGGCTGCGCTTCGGGCTGATTGCTGACCCGCAATACGCCGATGCTGAACCAGAGAAAATCCGTTACTACCGCAACAGCCTGAATAAACTGGCCACCGCCATCAATGAGCTTAATGATCTCAAACTCGATTTTGTCGTCACCCTTGGCGATTTGGTGGACAGAGACTGGAGCAGTTTTCAGGCCGTTCTTGCCCGTTATGACGCGCTTCGTCACCCGCATGCGGCGGTGATCGGCAACCACGACGCACAGGTTATTTCCGAGCATCTCGGGGCGCAGAAACCGGCCATCGGCTTACCGAAAAGTTATTATTCCTTCAGTTTGCCGGGTTATCGTTTCCTGATCATCGACGGTAACGACGTCAGTTTGTACTGCAACCACGCCAATGGCGATGACCGTCAGTTAGCGGAATATATGCTGGCAGAACTGACCGAATGCCAGCAGTCACAGGCGCAGCCGTGGAACGGTGCTGTCGGGCGGAAACAACTTGAATGGATTGAGAAAAATCTGCATGAAGCGCGTGAGCAGCGCGAGGCCGTACTGGTTTTCGGTCATTACCCGCTGACACCGGTTAACAGCCACAACTTGTGGAATTGCGAAACGCTGGTGGAATTGCTGTGCCGTTACGACGTTCGTGCTTACTTCGCCGGCCACGATCACCGGGGTGGCTACGACCGTGTGGATAATACGGATTTTATTACCCTCAAAGGCATGGTCGACGGGGAAAGCAGCCTGCCATTTGCCTCGGTCACGTTGGCTGATGATGTGCTGACCCTCACCGGTTACGGCACGGAAATCAGCCGGGTGCTGAGTCGCTGAATGCGCTTCGGCAGTAATGCTAAAAGAAAAGGCTCACCTGAGTGAGCCTCAGACACCTGACCGGATAATGCGATCAGAGCAGATTCGGGCAGGCCACCCCTTTCGCCAGCTGATCAATATTCATCAGTGTGGTTTCTGAAATGCTGGTCAGCGCGTCGCTGGTCAGGAAGGCCTGATGGCCGGTGAACAGCACGTTGTGGCAGGACGACAGGCGGCGGAAAACGTCGTCAAGGATCACTTCATTAGAATTATCCTCGAAGAATAAATCGCGTTCATTCTCGTAAACGTCCATACCCAGCGCGCCGATTTTTTGCTTTTTCAGGGCATCGATAGCGGCGGTGGCATCCAGCAATCCGCCACGGCTGGTGTTGACGATCATCACACCGTCCTTCATTTTAGAGAACGCTTCTGCGTTGAGCAGATGATGATTTTCCGGCGTCAGCGGGCAGTGCAGGGAAATGACATCAGATTCTGCATACAGCGTATCCAGATCAACATATTCCGCACCGAGCTCCAGTGCCAGCGGGCTTGGATACGGATCAAACGCCAGAATGCGCATGCCGAAACCTTTCAGGATACGCATCGTAGCCACGCCAATTTTACCCGTACCGATAATACCTGCGGTGCGCTGATACATATTAAAACCGATCAGGCCTTCCAGCGAGAAGTTGGCTTCACGTGTGCGCTGATAAGCGCGATGAATGTGGCGGTTAAGACACATCATCATACCCACTGCATGCTCGGCCACCGCTTCCGGCGAATAGGCCGGTACGCGGACAACGGAAATCCCCAGTTCTTTCGCGGCGTCTAAATCGACATTGTTAAAACCTGCGCAACGCAGGGCCAGCGTTTTTATCCCCAAAGACGCCAGTTCCTGCAATACTTCGCGGCTGCCATCGTCATTAACGAAAAGGCAGACTGCATCGGCACCTACCGCCGTTTTCGCCGTTTGCGGGGTCAGCAAAAAATCGAAAAATTCCAGTTGATAGCCATAGTGTTCGTTGACCAGTTCCAGATATTTCCGGTCGTAATTTTTAGTACTGTAGACAGCCACTTTCATGGTGTTTCTCCGCAGTGAGTTTGAATCTCTGGCGAAATGCTTTCTGCATGTTTTATAAGGAATAAACAGTTTCAGAAACTATTCGCAATATGTTACCAAACTAGCAGAGCGCAGGAAGGCAGACAATTTATCCTGTGCTATTTGATTCAGGCGTCCTGGCATTCCTGTCATCAGTTATTACGCTAATTATGATATCTTGCGGGCGTTTAGACCTTTTAGTGAAGCATAAGACAAGGCAAGTCATGAGGAACGGACTAAAGAAAGGCGCGCAGATACTCCTGAGTATAGTGGTGATTATGGCGCTGCTGCTGTGGGTGTTATGGAAAACTGTGCCGCGCTGGTTACCGGTTATCGCCAGCCACTGGCTGCCTGGCGGAACACAACTGGTGCTGAAGGGGACGCCGCGCTGGTCCGGCGGTAATCTGCAATTGCCGGGCCTGCGCTATCTGGCCGGCGACTGCACCCTTGCAACGGCGCGAAATGCCCGTCTTAGTCACGACACCGGTCGCTGGGCGCTGAAGCTCGATGCACTGACGGTCGACACCGCCTGTCTGGCAAAACTGCCCAAAAACGACAGTCAGACAACGTTTTCCCTCTCAGACATTCAAAACATGCTGCCTGCCGGCAGCGTCAGCATTGGTCAGCTTTCCGTAACGCCGTGGCAACGTTACGCCGCCAATGTTCAGATCACCAATCTTGACGGCGTACAGCATCTGTCGGTCAGCGGCGATGCCCTGAAACTTGAGGCCGAACTTGACGGCAACCTTCAGCTTGCCATCCGTTCATTCAGCCTGACACCGCCGGGCAGCCCGCAGCCGGTGATGCTCAGCGGTAAACTGCTGCTTCCGGCGAATCTCGATCAGTTGCCTGAATCCGGCGAACTGCATGCCGAAATGCAGACGGCGCAAGTGCCTCAGCCGCTGGATATTACGCTGAGCTGGCAGGCGACCGAAGGCATACTGACGCTGGCCGAAAAGGGCAGCGATCAGCCTCTGGCGATGCTGCCCTGGAAACTGAACAATAATGAATTACAGATCACGCAGGGACAATGGCGCTGGCCTTATGCGACGCAACCGCTGGCCGGGGGCGTAAACCTGACGCTCAGCGACTGGTCACCGGCGTTTGATCAGACCAACATCACCGCCCGGCTGAACGTGCTGACGCAGGGCCACAACGGCAAGGCCAACGTGGTACTGACACTCGGGCCGGGACGCATTGGTTTACTCGACAGCGATGTAGGCTTTCGCCTGACCGGTCAGGCAAATCTCCAGGCCACGTCCCTGAGTGCGTCATTGCCCGGTCAGCTCAGCGGATCGCTGCTGAATCCGACGCTTTCGTTGCGCAGCGGTTCGCTGTTACGTGCATGGGGTAAGCCGACGCCGGAACTGACCATCAGCGATGCGCGATGGCCGCTGGCAGGGGTCAAAGTGTCCGCAGAGGGCGTGAGCGGGCCGTTACAGGCGATCCTGAAAGCCCGTCACCGTTTCTGGGGCGCGTTTGATCTGCATCTCAGCGGCAAGTCGCTGGCATTCTGGCCTGATGTCGGACTGTGGAATTTCAATTACTGGGGCAATGGCCATCTGCCGCCACTCAATGGCCGCTGGGACATGTCCGGCAAAGGCCAGTGGCATGATAATCTGATCAGCATTAATTCGCTCTCGACCGGATTTGACCGTCTGCATTACGGGCTGGTGGATGTCGATGCCCCACGTCTTACGCTTGTACACCCTTTGCTCTGGAAACGTCCGCCCTCCGCCCGCTTCAAACCGCAGTATCCTGATATGCCGACGGCGTTTAAGGGGGACATCAGGCTGGTGGCCCGGAAGATTTCGCTGGCGAACGGAGGCTACCTGCCGCCTGCCACGCTGGCGTTACAGCTCAGTGGCGACAGTCCGGACAGTTTCATGATGCGCGGGATGCTGGATGCCAAACCGATCGGCCCGATCCGACTCAACGGACGCTGGGACGGCGAAAGGCTGCGCGGTGAAGGCTGGTGGCCGAAACAACAACTGACGGCATTCCAGACGCTGCTCACACCCGATCTGAACATCAAATTACGTGAAGGAACCTTCTACGCACAGTCGGCTTTTTCGGCTGCCCGTGGTCAGGGATTTGTGGCCGGTGGCCACTGGGTGGTGAAAAACGGTGGCTTCTGGATGAAAGACGGCGACCTGAGCGGGCTGGATTTCAGCCTGCCGTACCGCCTTCAGGACCAGGTCTGGCAGCTTGGCGTGAAAAAGCCGGTGACGCTGCGTATCGGCGAAGTGAATAATCTGGTCAAAATGCAGAACGTGACGGCCGATTTACAGGGGCATTATCCGTGGAGTGAACAATCGCCGCTGACCCTGAGCAATCTGGGCGTTGATATGTTGCGCGGCCATCTCAGCCTGTCGGCGCTGCGCATGCCGCAACATGATGCGGCAGTGCTGAAGCTCGAAAAAATCAATCTCAGCGAACTGTTTACGGCGCTTAAGCCTAAGCAACTGGCGATGTCGGGGGTGATTTATGGTGAGCTGCCGCTGTATGTGGAAAATCCGCAATGGATCATTCATAACGGCTGGATCAAAAATGACGGCAGCCTGACGCTGCGCCTCGATCCGCAGTTTGCCGATGCCATGGCCAGCGGTAATTTCGCCAATAGTATGGTAATTGGCCTGCTGCGGTATCTGGAAATCAGCCGTTCCGATGCGCGGGTCAGCCTGGATAATCTTGGTGTGCTGACCATGAAGGCCAAAGTTGACGGCGTGAATTACACCGACACGACGCACGGTGGCAACAAAGAAAAACGTGAAATCGTCCTCAATTATTCCCATGAGGAAAATATCTATCAGCTTTGGCGCAGTTTGCGTTTTGGCGACAATCTTCAGGAGTGGCTGCAACAGCAGATGTCTTTGCCTGCTGATGCGCTGTCAAAACGTCCGCCCGCAGCGGGACAGAAAAAGGATCCAACAGTGAGGAAGGAACAATGAAATTGCGACTTGTCGGCCCGGGCATGGTGCTTTGCGTAATGATGCTCAGCGGCTGTGTGCCACGTATCGAACTGGCCGCGCCGAAAGAGCCGATCACCATCAACATGAACGTGAAAATTGAACACGAAATTCATATTAAAGTGGATAAAGATGTGGAAGATCTGCTGAAAAATCAAAGTGATTTATTCTAGGAGCACGTATGTCCGGGCTATTTATCAAAAAGAACGGCATCAAAAAAATCAGCCTGATGTGGCTGATCAGCGGATTACTGTTTTGCAGCCAGGCATTCGCGTTAACGCTCAGTGAAGCCAAACAGCAGGGGCGCGTGGGTGAAACGCTGTCTGGCTATCTGGCTCCGCTTAAACAGGACCCGGAAAGTGTCGCACTTGCTGTAAAAATCAACGACGCCCGCAAGCAGCAATACACCCAAGTTGCGCGGGACAACAACGTCAGCACCGAGGATGTGGCTAAACTGGCCGGGCAAAAACTGGTCGCCAGAGCCGGGAAGGGCGAATATGTCCGGGGCATCAACGGGCAGTGGTTGCAAAAGTAAACGGGGGAAACACAGGGCAAAAAAAAGCGCGCCTTTCAGCGCGCAATAGCTTTATCACAACATCATCTGAGCGGAACGGACAGATTCTTAAGTGAATGGGTGCTCAGATTGTGATAACGATAATTATGCTGCAGACAGTTCTTTGATAGCGGCATCGATTGCTGCTTTCGCATCAGCCTGCGCTTTTGTGGCGACTTCAGGGCCGTATGCGATGCCTTCCGCGTAAACGAACTCTACGTCGCTCATGCCCAGGAAGCCCAGGAACAGCGACAGGTATGGCGCAACCAGGTCACTCGGGGTGTCTTTATGGATGCCACCACGGCTGGTCAGAACGATAACACGTTTACCTTTCACCAGGCCTTCCGGGCCTTTCTCGGTGTATTTGAAGGTCACACCGGCACGTGCCACCAGATCAAAATAGTTTTTCAGCTGGGTAGGAATGTTGAAGTTGTACATCGGTGCCGCGATCACGATCACGTCATGCGCCTGCAATTCTTCAATCAGGGTATTGGACAGCGCCAGGGCTTCTTCCTGACGTGGTGTCAGCGGAGCATCGGATGGACGCAGTGCGCCAACCAGTTCACCGTCAAGTACCGGGATCGGATCAGCAGCCAGGTCACGAACTGTTACGGCAGAACCGCTGTTTGCAGCCTGATACTGCGCAACCAGGTAATCGGCCAGCTGGTTTGACTGAGAGAAGTTAGCCAGAATGCTTGATTTCAGAACGAGTATTTTGCTCATTAGTGAGTTCCTTAACGGTGTGATACATAGGGTGTTGGTTTTTATAACCACGATGTCCCCGGAATGGAACTTACTTTATTCACAAAGCTTATTCAGTGATAGCGCAATATTTAGAGACCTATCATCGATTTTTTTGAACAACTTAAAATCCAGGCATCGCACGCCTGTTTTCAGCATGTTCAATCCCTTGTGTTAACATAGACGCAAGCAGGTAAGGCATAAACCTTCCTCATCACCCATTCAGATTCAGCCGGTGGCGGCCCATGTCCTCCGGCTGACATGCAACAAGGAATTGTGAACGTGAAATCACCGCTCGCGGCACTATCAGCGCAGTTAGACGGGCTGATGCTACGTGACCGGCAACGCCTGCAACGTCGTTTGCAGGGTGCCAGAAAGATTGATAAACCCGAAGCACTCGATGCGTTACGTGCTGAGATCCAGACTGCCATCAACGAGAGCCTGAAAAAAGTCAGCGCCCGTGAAGCCTCGCGGCCAAAAATCAGCTACCCGGAAAACCTGCCGGTCAGTCAGAAGAAAGACGATATTTATAACGCCATCCGTGATCATCAGGTGGTGATTGTGGCGGGTGAAACCGGTTCCGGTAAAACCACGCAGATCCCTAAAATCTGTATGGAACTCGGGCGCGGTATCAAAGGCGTGATTGGTCATACCCAGCCGCGTCGTCTGGCCGCGCGGACCGTGGCCAACCGTATTGCTGACGAGCTGGATACCACGCTGGGTAACACGGTCGGTTATAAAGTGCGATTTAACGATCAGGTCAGTGAAAACACCCTCGTTAAGCTGATGACCGACGGCATTTTGCTGGCTGAAATCCAGCAAGATCGCATGCTGATGCAGTACGACACGCTGATCATCGATGAAGCGCATGAGCGCAGCCTGAACATCGACTTTATTCTCGGTTATCTGCGCCAGTTACTGCCCAAACGCCCGGATCTGAAAGTCATTATTACCTCGGCGACCATCGACCCTCAGCGGTTTTCACGTCATTTTAATCATGCGCCGGTCATTGAAGTCTCCGGCCGGACTTATCCGGTTGACGTGCGTTATCGTCCGATTGTGGATGACGCAGATGATGTGGATCGTGATCAGTTGCAGGCGATTTTCGACGCAGTCGATGAACTGGGTCGTGAAAGCATGGGCGACATTCTGATATTCATGAGCGGTGAACGTGAAATTCGTGATACTGCCGATGCACTGAACCGGCTCGATTTGCCGCACACGGAGATTTTGCCGCTGTATGCACGGCTGTCGAACAGCGAACAGAACCGCGTATTCCAGTCGCATTCCGGCCGCCGTATCGTGCTGGCGACCAACGTTGCCGAAACCTCGCTGACCGTGCCGGGCATTAAATATGTCATTGATCCTGGCACCGCGCGTATCAGCCGTTACAGTTTCCGCACTAAAGTGCAGCGCCTGCCGATTGAGCCGGTTTCGCAGGCTTCCGCTAACCAGCGTAAAGGCCGTTGCGGACGCGTTTCTGAAGGTATCTGTATTCGCCTGTATTCTGAGCAGGATTTCCTGTCGCGCCCGGAATTTACCGATCCTGAAATCCTGCGCACCAATCTGGCTTCCGTCATTTTACAAATGACGTCGCTGGGTCTCGGTGATATCGCTGCGTTCCCGTTTGTTGAAGCGCCGGATAAACGCAATATTCAGGACGGCGTACGTCTGCTGGAAGAGCTGAACGCCATTAACAGTGCTGTCGATGGCCGCTATACGCTGACGCCGCTGGGGCGTCAGCTGGCGCAACTGCCGGTGGATCCGCGTCTGGCCCGCATGGTGCTGGAAGCACAGAAAAATGGCTGCGTACGCGAAGTGATGATCATTACCGCCGCGCTGTCGATTCAGGATCCGCGTGAACGCCCGATGGATAAACAGCAGGCGTCTGATGAAAAACATCGCCGTTTTGCTGATAAAGATTCTGATTTCCTGGCATTTGTGAATTTGTGGGATTATCTGAAAGTGCAGCAAAAAGAGCTGTCTTCAGCACAGTTCCGCAAGTTGTGCCGCAGCGATTTCCTCAATTATTTGCGCGTGCGCGAATGGCAGGATATTTATACCCAGCTGCGACAGGTAGTGAAAGAACTGGGGCTGCCGGTTAACAGCACACCCGCCGAATACCGTGAAATCCACTGTGCATTGCTGACCGGTTTGCTGTCGCATATCGGCCAGAAAGATGCTGATAAACAGGAATATACCGGTGCGCGCAATGCCCGTTTTGCCGTCTTCCCGGGCTCCGGATTATTCAAAAAGCCACCGAAATGGGTGATGGTGGCCGAACTGGTGGAAACCAGTCGTCTGTGGGGGCGCATTGCCGCACGAATCGAACCGGAATGGATCGAGCCGCTGGCCAGGCATCTGGCGAAAAGCAGTTACAGTGAGCCGCACTGGGAAAAAGCGCAGGGCGCTGTGATGGCAACGGAGAAAGTGACACTCTACGGACTGCCGATTGTGGCGGCGCGTCGGGTGAATTACGGCACCATCGATCCGGTAGTCTCGCGCGAACTGTTTATCCGTCATGCACTGGTGGAAGGCGACTGGCAAACGCGTCATGCGTTCTTCCGCGCTAACCTGCGCCTGCGTACCGAAGTGGAAGAGCTGGAACATAAATCCCGCCGTCGCGATATTCTGGTCGATGACGAGACTCTCTTCCTGTTCTACGAACAACGCATCGGGCAGGAAGTAGTATCGGCGCGTCACTTTGATACCTGGTGGAAAACGCAGCCGCAGGACAGCCTGAACTTTGAAAAAAGTATGCTGATTAAAGAGGGTGCGGGCAATATCAGCGCCCACGATTACCCGAATTTCTGGCATCAGGGTAACCTCAAGCTGCGTATTACGTACCAGTTTGAGCCAGGTACCGATGCTGATGGCGTGACCGTACATATTCCTTTACCTCTGCTCAATCAGGTGAGTGAGGAAGGTTTCGACTGGCAAATTCCGGGGATCCGCCGTGATCTGATTATGGCGCTGATCAAATCGCTGCCAAAACCGGTTCGTCGTAACTTTGTGCCTGCACCAAATTACGCCGATGCCTTGCTCGGGCGCATCAAACCGTTTGAGATGCCGTTGCTGGATGCGATGGAAAAAGAACTGCGTAAGATGAGCGGCGTGACAGTGTCACGGGAAAGCTGGCAATGGGATCAGGTCCCGGATCATCTCAAAATGACGTTCCGCATCGTCGATGATAAAAACAAAACACTTCGTGAGGGTAAGGATCTCACTGCGCTGAAATCGGGTCTGAAAGAGCAGGTGCAGCAAACGCTTTCTGCGGTGGCTGATGACGGCATCGAACAGCGCGATCTGCATGTCTGGAGCTTTGGCACGTTGCCGGAACGCTATGAACAAAAGCGCGGCGGCTATGAAGTGAAGGCTTATCCGGCGATTGTCGATGAAAAGGACAGCGTGGCAATCCGCCTGTTCGACAGTGAACTGGAACAGCAGCAGGCCATGCTCAGCGGGATGCGGCGTTTGCTGTTGCTGAACATTCCTTCGCCCGTCAAATACCTGCACG
This sequence comes from Rahnella perminowiae, assembly GCF_019049755.1. GTDB lineage: Bacteria > Pseudomonadota > Gammaproteobacteria > Enterobacterales > Enterobacteriaceae > Rahnella > Rahnella perminowiae. The sequence goes on along the minus strand of NZ_JAFMOS010000557.1, from coordinate 2,749 downwards.
AGAAGTTGCCGAACAAAGCCAAACTGGGATTGTATTTTAACCCGTACGGTAAAGTGCTGGATCTGATTGACGACTGCATTTCGTGCGGCATCGACAAACTGATTGCAGAGTCCGGCGGGCTGGTGTGGCGCGAAGAAGATTTTGCCAAATTACATGAGCATGTTCGCGCAAATCTGAATGATACGGTGGTGCAAATCGCCATTCAGGTGGAACAGATCCTGACGACAGTATTCAACATTAATAAACGGCTGAAAGGACGAATTGATATCACCCTGGCACTGGCGCTTTCAGATATCAAGGCGCAGATGTCCGGGCTGATTTATCGTGGATTCGTGACACAAAATGGCTGGAAACGGTTGCCGGATACGCTGCGTTATTTGCAGGCGATTGAGCGCAGGATGGACAAACTGGCCATGGACCCTCACCGCGACCGTGCGCAGATGTTGAAAGTAGAACACATCCAGCAGCAATGGCAGCAGTGGTTCAATAAATTGCCGCCGGTACGTCAGCAAAGTGAGGAAGTGAAAGAAGTGCGCTGGATGATTGAAGAATTGCGTGTCAGCTACTTTGCCCAGCAACTGGGTACCCCGTATCCCATCTCGGATAAAAGGATTTTGCAGACGATGGAGCAACTGATTTAACGGGTTCTCAACACTAAGAAACCGCCTTATACACTCAAAGGCGGTTTTTTTATGTTCTGAAATGGTGATGCTTACGGTTACTGAGCGGGCATCGTTACCGCAGTACTCGCGCTGATTATCCCTGAAGAAAGGGTATTCAGGGCATCGCGGATAGCCGGAACGGCCAGTGCGCGGTTATCGGCCAGATACCGGTCTTTTGCTGCCGGCGCGGAGCTTTGAATTGCGACCAGCGACCAGCCATCGGCGTTTTTCAGCAACAGTGGTGAGCCACTGTCTCCCGGCAAAGTATCGCAGCGGTGCGATAACACGCCTGGCTGTGCCCATCCGGTGATCAGACAATCCTGATGGACGTACAAATCATCCAGATGATCTTCCGGGTATCCTGCCTGAGTCACTTTTCTGCCTTCCTGTTTTAGCAGAGCGGTCAGATCGTCGCGTGTGCCTTCCCACAATGGCAGGGGTTTAATCGGCAATGCCAGCTGTTCATCCGTCAGGCGAACCAGTGCAAAATCAAACGGCGCCGCCTTAGGCGGAACAATCCAGCCATCGCCATCGGCTTTCAGCTTCTTGCCCAATTTCGGATCGACCAGCGTTTGTAATGCGGTGATCTGATATCGCCATTTCTGATGATGAGAAATGAATCGCAGTGCCACAACTTTGTCTATTTTACCCGGAGGTGCCAGCACACAGTGGCCTGCCGTGAGGACAAGATGTTTAGAAATGAGGGTTGCAGTGCATAAATTGCCGCTCTCGGTTTCAATTTGCCCGATGGCCTGCCATGGCCAGTGCGCCGCAGCGGCCACCGGTATGCGTTGATCGTGGCCAAAGAATAGGGCTGTTTTTTCTTTCAAACTGATTGAAGGTGTGTCGGAATCTGCATCATCAGGAGAGTCTGCATGTACGAGGGGACTGGCGGTAAAACAGAAAAAGCACAAAAACAGCGGTAACGCGATGCGCATAACATTCTGACCTTGAAAACAGGGAGAACCCAGGAAGCCGTTATTATGGAACGATTATAGACGGTTATATTTCGTGGTGGATATATTTGTCCGGTAACTCAGCCTTTTGAGCCGATGACGGGCGTCATCGCGGGGTACTTCAGAAGTAGAAGAACAGGGTGATCAGTCCGCAAAGGATCAGAGAGCACAGGGTGATTTCGAACAGATAGCGGCGCAGCATCTTCCATCAGTACCTCAAGATAGAAAACCGGAGAAAAAAACACCCGGCGAACCGGGTGTTAAATCATCAGTCTTGATAATGGTGAGTAGATACGCTCACAAAGACTTCTTACTGACTACTTATGCTGCTGGTGTTGCTTTTGCAGCCGGTGCAGCTTTTTTAGCGTGTTTTACGTGTTTTTTAGCAGCCTGCGCTTTCTGAGCTACAGGAGCCGCTTTTTTAGCGTGTTTCACGTGTTTTTTGGCAGCCTGCGCTTTCTGAGCTACAGGAGCTGCTTTCTTAGCGTGTTTCACGTGTTTTTTAGCCGCTTGCGCTTTCTGAGCTACAGGAGCTGCTTTCTTAGCGTGTTTTTTGTGTTTTTTAGCAGCCTGCGCTTTCTGGGCGACTTTCTTGTGAGTCTTGTGCTTAGTCACGTGCTTGGCAGCCGGTGCCGGAGCAGCGGTAGTTGCTGCAGCAGCAGGTGCCGGAGCTGCAGTAGTTTCAGCAGCGAAAGCGACAGAAGACAGACCCATTGCAGCGGCTACAACCAGAGCTAATACTTTTTTCATCTTTAATTCCTCAGAATTTTTGTTTAAGTGTCCACCCCACTGCGGGGCCGGTATGAGGAATACTAGGCGTGTCAGGTCAGGTTGTCCGTGAGTGATTGGTTTCGGCGTGTAACGGAATGTACAAAGGAGGGGTTTTAGGAAAATCAATAAGATAGTCTTTCAACTTCAAATTCAACTTCAAAACCGTGGGCGTCGGCCCACACCGACCAGAGACCCGGTAACGCGCGGGCCTCTGGACTCCGCGCTTTTTCACTGCGCGCTTTGCTGGAGACTATGTTTCATCAGCCGCAGTGATAGCCGCAAAACCCCGCCGCTGCGCGATTCCCTTCGTTCGGGTTACAACCCGCGCAAAAAGATGCGCGGTTTTCCACCTCTCTCTCC
>NZ_JAFMOS010000639.1 GCF_019049755.1 Rahnella perminowiae | reverse complement strand
TAAAAAGCCTGTTTAGCTAAAGACATTGAAAGCATGCTGGGTATATAAAGGGATTAGCGTTAATTATGTGATCCAGTGCACGCTTCTTTGTCGGGGGATGAAATAACCGAACCAAAGTAAAAAGGGCAAATTCAGCTATAGTTTGGTTGGCAAAATAGTGATGAAGAGGAAAATTTAAATAATTGTTCACCTTTTCGCTACTTATCCATTGAATTCGTTCCTGTGCCCCGTATAATTTGCTCGGTTTTTGCTGCTTGACTCAAAACAGTAAAGGCAGTGATATACGGCATTCAGTATACCTCCAGCTAGGTACTCGATACGGAGAGAACAAACGTCATGTCTGTATCCGGTATTTTACACAGTACACAGAGTGTGAAGGTTGCCAGAAAGCTATTGATACTGCAGTTATTGACCTTTGTTCTGCTCAGTGCAGTATTTGGTTTAAAAAGCCTGGAATGGACCCTATCGGCTCTTATGGGTGGGTTGGCCGCTTGGTTACCAAATATACTGTTCATGCTGTTTGCATGGCGTCATCAGGCGCAAACAACGGTCTCTGGACGGGTTGCCTGGTCCTTTGCAATTGGAGAAGCGCTGAAGGTGCTGGCTACGGTGATCTTAATGATTATCGCACTTGGCCTGTTTAAAGCGGCTTTTGCTCCGTTGGGGTTGGCCTATTTATCGGTGTTGATGACTCAGATTTTGGCACCGGCCGTCATTAACAGTTACCGTACTTAACTACTAAAGGGTAAGAGGCATCATGTCTGCATCAGGAGAAATCTCTACTCCACAAGAGTATATCAGTCACCATCTGACTCAGCTTCAGATCGGGACGGGATTCTGGTCGATTAACATCGATTCGATGTTTTTCTCCGTGTTCCTCGGAGTACTCTTTCTGGTTATTTTCCATCGCGTAGCCAAAAACGCCACCAGCGGTGTCCCGGGGAAGCTGCAAACCGCAGTTGAACTGGTCGTTGGTTTCGTCGACAGCAGCGTGCGTGACATGTATCACGGCAAAAGCAAAGTGATTGCACCTCTCGCGCTGACCGTCTTCGTCTGGGTGTTTATGATGAACCTGATGGATTTGCTGCCAATTGATTTGCTGCCGACTATCGGTGAAAAATTGCTTGGTCTGCCTGCGTTGCGTGTGGTTCCAACGGCTGACGTGAACATCACGTTGTCCATGGCGCTTGGCGTATTCATTCTGATTCTTTTCTATAGCATTAAGATGAAAGGCTTTGGCGGTTTCATCAAAGAACTGACAATGCAGCCATTCAATCATCCGGTTTTCATTCCGATTAACCTGATTCTTGAAGGTGTCAGCCTGCTGTCTAAACCAGTTTCACTGGGTCTGCGACTGTTTGGCAATATGTATGCGGGTGAGTTGATCTTCATCCTTATTGCTGGCCTGTTGCCGTGGTGGTCACAGTGGATCCTGAATGTGCCTTGGGCCATTTTCCACATCCTGATCATTACGCTGCAAGCCTTTATTTTCATGGTTCTGACGATCGTCTATCTCTCGATGGCATCTGAAAAACACTGATTTTCTTTCAACACTACTGCGTTTTAACTGAAACAAACTGGAGACTGTCATGGAAAACCTGAGTATGGATCTGCTGTACATGGCTGCCGCTGTGATGATGGGCCTGGCGGCAATCGGTGCTGCAATCGGTATCGGCATCTTGGGTGGTAAATTCTTGGAAGGTGCTGCACGTCAGCCTGACCTGATCCCTCTGTTGCGTACACAGTTCTTTATCGTTATGGGTCTGGTCGATGCAATCCCAATGATTGCGGTTGGTCTGGGTCTGTACGTGATGTTTGCTGTCGCCTAACATTGAGCTTGCTCACTGTTAATCGAACTACATCAAATAATTCACTTTGAAAGAGGCATTGTGCTGTGAATCTTAACGCAACAATCCTCGGCCAGGCTATCGCGTTCGTCCTGTTTGTCGTGTTCTGCATGAAGTACGTATGGCCGCCAATTATGGCTGCCATCGAAAAACGTCAGAAAGAAATTTCTGAAGGTTTATCTTCCGCAGAACGCGCAAAAAAAGAGCTGGACTTAGCGCAAGCCGATGCGACCGACCAACTGAAGAAAGCCAAAGCTGAAGCTCAGGTAATCATCGATCAGGCGAACAAGCGTAAAGCCCAAATCGTCGACGAAGCAAAAGCTGAAGCCGAGCAGGAACGTAACAAGATCGTGACGCAAGCCAAGGCAGAGATTGACGCCGAACGCCAACGCGCCCGTGAAGAGTTGCGTAAGCAAGTCGGGATTTTGGCCATTGCTGGCGCCGAGAAGATCATCGAACGTTCCGTGGATGAAGCTGCTAACAGCGACATCGTTGATAAACTGGTCGCTGAACTGTAAGGAGGGAGGGGCTGATGTCTGAATTTGTAACTGTAGCTCGCCCCTACGCCAAAGCAGCTTTTGACTTTGCCGTTGAGCACCAAAGCTTAGACCGCTGGCAGTCCATGTTAGCGTTCACGGCTGAAGTCACGCGCAATGAACAAATCGAAGAACTGCTTTCCGGTGCTAGCGCGCCTGAAACTTTGTCTAAAACGTTTATTGCCGTATGTGGTGACGAACTCGACGACGCAGGCCAAAACCTGATTAAGGTGATGGCTGAAAATGGACGTTTACGCGTTCTACCGCAAGTACTGGAGCAGTTTATTGAACTGCGCGCCTCTCTTGAGGCTGTTGCTGAAGTTGAAGTAACTTCAGCAAATCCGCTTACGGAAGAACAGCAGGCAAAAATTGCCGCTGCGATGGAAAAACGTCTGTCTCGCAAAGTTAAGCTGAATTGCAAAATTGACAAGTCTGTTCTTGCCGGTGTCGTAATCCGTGCAGGTGATATGGTGATTGATGGCAGCGTTCGCAGTCGTCTGGAACGCCTGGCAGACGTCTTGCAGTCTTAAGGGGACTGGAGCATGCAACTGAATTCCACCGAAATCAGCGAACTGATCAAGCAGCGCATTGCTCAGTTCAATGTGGTGAGCGAAGCTCACAATGAAGGTACTATCGTTTCCGTCAGTGACGGGATCATCCGCGTGCACGGCTTAGCCGATGTCATGCAAGGCGAAATGATTGCGTTGCCGGGTAACCGTTACGCTATCGCCCTGAACCTGGAGCGCGACTCTGTAGGTGCCGTTGTAATGGGCCCTTACGCTGACCTCGCCGAAGGTATGAAAGTAAAATGTACTGGCCGTATCCTGGAAGTTCCTGTTGGCCGTGGCCTGTTAGGTCGCGTTGTTAACACCTTGGGTGCGCCAATTGATGGTAAAGGTCCGGTAGAGCACGACGGCTTCTCAGCTGTTGAAGCGATCGCACCTGGCGTTATCGAACGTCAGTCCGTCGATGAACCTGTGCAGACAGGTTATAAGTCCGTTGATGCCATGATCCCAATCGGTCGTGGTCAACGTGAACTGGTCATCGGCGACCGTCAAACCGGTAAAACCGCTCTGGCGATCGATGCGATCATTAACCAGCGTGATTCCGGCATCAAATGTATCTATGTGGCTATCGGCCAGAAAGCGTCCACTATTTCTAACGTGGTTCGTAAACTGGAAGAGCACGGCGCACTGGCAAACACCATCGTTGTTGTTGCAACTGCATCAGAATCTGCTGCACTGCAATACCTGGCACCGTACTCCGGTTGCGCAATGGGTGAATACTTCCGTGACCGCGGTGAAGACGCACTGATCGTTTATGATGACCTGTCTAAACAGGCTGTTGCTTACCGTCAGATCTCCCTGTTGCTTCGTCGTCCACCAGGTCGTGAAGCTTACCCAGGCGACGTTTTCTATCTCCACTCCCGTCTGCTGGAACGTGCTGCGCGTGTAAACGCCGAGTATGTTGAAGCATTCACCAAGGGTGAAGTGAAAGGCAAAACGGGTTCCCTGACTGCGCTTCCAATCATCGAAACGCAAGCGGGCGACGTTTCCGCGTTCGTTCCGACCAACGTAATTTCGATTACTGATGGTCAGATCTTCCTGGAATCTAACCTGTTCAACGCCGGTATTCGTCCTGCGGTTAACCCGGGTATTTCGGTATCCCGTGTGGGTGGTGCTGCTCAGACTAAGATCATGAAGAAACTGTCCGGTGGTATTCGTACCGCTCTGGCACAGTATCGTGAGCTGGCTGCGTTCTCGCAGTTCGCTTCAGATCTGGATGAGGCAACCCGTAAACAGCTGAACCACGGTCAGAAAGTGACTGAGCTGCTGAAACAGAAACAATACGCTCCGATGTCAATCGTTGCGCAGTCTCTGATTATCTTCGCAGCAGAACGTGGTTATCTGGAAGACGTTGAGTTGTCTAAAGTCGGTAGCTTCGAAGCGGCACTGTTGGCTTACGCCGACCGTGAGCACGGCGAGCTTCTGCAGCAAATCAACCAAACTGGTGCGTATAACGATGAGATCGAGGGTAAATTCAAAAATATCCTTGATACCTTCAAAGCAACCCAGTCCTGGTAACACCTCGCGGCCTTGCTGCCCTGCCTCTGGCAGATAAGCAGCAGGCCGTTTGGTAATGAGGAGAAGCAGAGATGGCCGGCGGAAAAGAGATACGTAGTAAGATCAGCAGCGTGCAAAACACGCAAAAGATCACTAAAGCGATGGAAATGGTCGCCGCCTCCAAAATGCGTAAAACGCAGGATCGCATGGCGGCCAGCCGTCCTTATGCAGAAACCATTCGTGAAGTGATTGGTCACCTTGCGCTTGGGAATCTGGAATACAAGCACCCGTACCTGGATGAGCGTGAAATTAAGCGCGTCGGGTATCTGGTGGTGTCTACCGACCGTGGTCTTTGTGGTGGTCTGAACATTAACCTGTTCAAGAAACTGCTGTCAGAGATGAAAGGCTGGTCCGAAAAAGGTGTTGAAGTTGATCTCGCACTGATCGGTTCCAAAGCAGCTTCTTTCTTCGGCTCCGTTGGGGGCAACGTTGTTGCTCAGGTGACTGGCATGGGGGATAACCCTTCTCTGTCAGAACTGATCGGGCCGGTGAAAGTGATGTTGCAGGCTTTCGACGAAGGTCGTTTAGACAAGTTATGCGTTGTTAGCAATAAGTTCGTCAATACCATGTCCCAGGAACCACGTATCGTTCAGTTGTTGCCTCTGCCACCTGCAGAAGACGGCGAACTGGCGAAAAAATCCTGGGATTACCTGTATGAGCCGGACCCTAAAGCACTGCTGGATACTCTCCTGCGTCGCTATGTGGAATCCCAGGTTTATCAGGGCGTCGTAGAAAACCTGGCCAGCGAACAGGCCGCGCGAATGGTAGCGATGAAAGCCGCAACCGATAACGGCGGCAGCCTGATCAAAGAGCTGCAGTTGGTATACAACAAAGCTCGTCAGGCCAGCATCACTCAGGAACTCACCGAGATCGTCGGGGGAGCCTCCGCGGTTTAAGCTAGGTTTACGAATTACGTAGAGGATTCAAGATGGCTACTGGAAAGATTATCCAGGTAATCGGCGCCGTGGTGGACGTCGAGTTCCCTCAGGATGCAGTACCGAACGTGTACAATGCTCTTGAGGTAGAAAACGGTACCTCCAAACTGGTGCTGGAAGTACAGCAACAGTTAGGCGGCGGCGTTGTTCGTTGTATCGCAATGGGTACCTCAGACGGCCTGCGTCGCGGTCTGAAAGTGAACAACCTGGAACACCCAATTGAAGTACCGGTGGGTAAAGCGACTCTGGGTCGTATCATGAACGTATTGGGTGAACCAATCGACATGAAAGGTGCAATCGGCGAAGAAGAACGTCGTGCGATTCACCGTGCTGCGCCTTCTTATGAAGAGCTGGCAAACTCTCAGGAATTGCTGGAAACCGGTATCAAAGTTATGGACCTGATGTGTCCGTTCGCTAAGGGCGGTAAAGTCGGTCTGTTCGGTGGTGCGGGTGTAGGTAAAACTGTAAACATGATGGAGCTGATCCGTAACATCGCGATCGAGCACTCCGGTTATTCTGTGTTTGCAGGCGTGGGTGAGCGTACTCGTGAGGGTAATGACTTCTACCACGAAATGACTGACTCCAACGTTATCGACAAAGTTTCCCTGGTGTATGGTCAGATGAATGAGCCACCAGGTAACCGTCTGCGTGTTGCACTGACCGGCCTGACTATGGCGGAGAAATTCCGTGATGAAGGTCGTGACGTACTGCTGTTCGTTGACAACATTTACCGTTACACCCTGGCCGGTACCGAAGTGTCCGCACTTCTGGGCCGTATGCCATCGGCGGTAGGTTATCAGCCAACGCTGGCGGAAGAGATGGGCGCTCTGCAAGAACGTATCACCTCTACCAAAAGTGGTTCCATCACCTCCGTACAGGCCGTTTACGTTCCTGCGGATGACTTGACTGACCCATCACCTGCTACCACCTTCGCTCACTTAGATGCGACCGTGGTTCTGAGTCGTCAGATCGCGTCACTGGGTATTTACCCGGCGGTTGACCCACTGGATTCCACCAGCCGTCAGCTGGATCCACTGGTTGTTGGTCAGGAACACTACGATGTGGCTCGTGGCGTGCAGTCTATTCTGCAACGTTACCAGGAACTGAAAGACATCATCGCGATCCTGGGTATGGACGAGTTGTCAGAAGATGACAAACTGGTTGTATCCCGTGCGCGTAAAATTCAGCGTTTCCTGTCCCAGCCATTCTTCGTGGCCGAAGTCTTTACCGGTTCTCCGGGCAAGTTCGTATCGCTGAAAGATACCATTCGTGGTTTCAAAGGCATTATGGACGGCGACTACGATCACCTGCCGGAACAAGCGTTCTACATGGTTGGCACCATTGATGAAGCAGTGGAAAAAGCCAAAAAACTGTAACGCTAGCTTGTTGTGAGAGAGGATGACATGGCTGAAAAAGCTTACCATCTGGATGTTGTCAGTGCGGAAAAACGTATGTTTGCCGGCATGGTACAAAAGATCCAGGTGACGGGTAGCGAAGGCGAACTGGGTATTTTCCCGGGGCATGCTCCGCTGCTCACCGCCATCAAGCCTGGCATGGTGCGCATTGTTAAAGAACACGGTGAAGAAGAGTATATCTATCTTTCCGGCGGCATCCTTGAGGTGCAACCGAATGCAACGACCGTGTTGGCTGATACTGCAATCCGTGGGCAAGACCTCGACGAAGCGCGAGCGCTTGAAGCTAAGCGCAAAGCGGAAGAACACATTAGTGGTTCTCACGGCGACGTTGATTACGCTCAGGCGTCAGCGGAACTGGCTAAGGCGATCGCGAAACTTCGCGTTATCGAACTAACCAGAAAAGCGATGTAACTAAATCAGTTTAAAAAGCGACCTTCGGGTCGCTTTTTTTTTGTTTTTAAAAAAGCGTATTTTCAGTCATTTCCCCAAGGTTAATTTTCGATTTTAGTGGAATACTTGGACGATTAGTGGACGCTTTACCCTCCGTTTTTTTGCTGTAGTCTATGTCGTGTTCAACCCTTGCTGGCTGCGGCTTTCGGGTGGTTTTTGAAGCGAAATATGTAGTAATCCGTCCATTGAACGGATTACATTTGTCACTCAAATTGGATTTGTCAGGTTACCTATGTCGAACAGCACACTGAGTGTGGTGATCCTTGCCGCGGGCAAGGGAACACGCATGTATTCCAACCTTCCAAAAGTTCTTCATTCCTTGGCGGGCAAGCCAATGGTCCAGCACGTTATTGATGCGGCTACGCAGGTCGGCGCGCGCAACGTGCATCTGGTCTATGGTCACGGTGGCGATTTATTGAAGAAAAATCTGGCGGGCAGTGATCTGAACTGGGTATTGCAGGCAGAGCAACTGGGGACCGGTCATGCGATGCAGCAGGCGGCGCCTTATTTTGCCGATGACGAAGATATCCTGATGCTGTACGGCGATGTTCCGCTGATTTCCGTCGATACGCTGAATAATTTACTGCAAGCCAAACCGGAAGGTGGCATAGGTTTACTGACGGTGGTGCTGGATGATCCCACTGGCTATGGGCGTATCGTCCGTGAGAATGGCATCGTTACCGGCATCATTGAGCAAAAAGATGCCAGCGAAGAACAGCTGAAAATCCGTGAAATTAACACCGGCATCCTGGTCGCCAATGGCGCGTCATTAAAACGCTGGCTCAGCCAACTGAGCAACAACAATGCGCAGGGTGAATACTACATCACTGACATTATTGCGATGGCGCACGCCGAAGGACATATCATCGCGACGGTGCATCCGGCGCGTAACAGTGAGGTGGATGGTGTGAATAACCGCCTGCAACTGTCCCGTCTTGAACGCGTATATCAGAGTGAACAGGCAGAGCGTCTGTTGCTCGAAGGCGTAATGCTGATGGATCCGGCGCGGTTTGATCTGCGTGGCGAACTGTCGCACGGTATCGACGTACTGATAGATACCAATGTCATTATCGAAGGTCACGTAAAACTGGGTGACCGCGTCAAGATCGGCGCAGGCTGTGTGCTGAAAAATTGCGTTATCGGCGACGATTGCGAAGTCAGTCCGTACAGCGTATTCGAAGATGCAGTGCTGGAAAGCGGCTGTACGGTCGGGCCTTTTGCCCGTCTGCGTCCCGGCGCTGAACTGGCAGAAGGTGCGCATGTTGGCAATTTCGTTGAAATCAAAAAAGCGCGTCTCGGCAAAGGCTCAAAAGCGGGCCATCTCTCCTATCTTGGCGATGCTGATATAGGGGATAACGTCAATATCGGCGCAGGTACCATTACCTGTAACTACGACGGCGTAAATAAGCATAAGACCATCATCGGGAATGATGTCTTTGTAGGTTCAGATTCTCAACTGGTCGCGCCCGTGACAGTGGGGAATAACGTGACCATCGCCGCCGGTACAACGGTCACCCGCGACGTGCCGGACAAAGGTTTAGTGTTAAGCCGGGTGCCTCAGTTACATAAACCAGACTGGCAGAAACCGGTAAAGAAAAAATAAGCTGTTCATAATAATTCCCCACTCTCTACAAGGCTCGGGGAACCGCAAGTACACCGGAAAACGGGGCTTGTGGATAAATCAGGTCAGGCATCAAAAAAGGTCCCGAAAGGACCTTCATTAGGAATAAAACTGATGTGTGGAATTGTAGGCGCAGTAGCGCAACGCGATATTGCTGAAATTCTGTTGGAAGGTTTACGTCGTCTCGAATACCGCGGTTATGACTCCGCCGGGCTGGCTGTCATTGATGCTGCGGGAAAAATGGGCCGCTTACGTCGTCTGGGTAAAGTCCAGATGCTGGCTGATGCACTGGACGAACATCCTTTGCAGGGCGGCACCGGTATTGCTCACACGCGATGGGCCACTCATGGCGAACCTTCTGAAGCGAATGCTCACCCGCATGTATCTGATTACATTGCCGTCGTGCATAACGGTATTATCGAAAACCACGAACCTCTGCGTGAATTACTGACTGAACGCGGCTACCGTTTTGATTCTGAAACGGATACTGAAGTGATCGCACATCTGGTGCATTGGGAACAACTTCAGGGCGGTACGCTGCTGGAAGTCGTACAGCGTGTGATCCCGCAACTGCGTGGCGCTTACGGTACTGTGGTGATGGACAGGCGCGACCCGTCTGTCCTGGTGGCCGCCCGTTCCGGTAGCCCGCTGGTGATTGGTCGTGGCGTTGGGGAAAACTTCATTGCTTCCGACCAGTTGGCACTGTTACCTGTGACCCGTCGCTTCCTGTTCCTTGAAGAAGGGGATGTGGCTGAAATTAAACGCCGTTCTGTCAGCGTTTATGATAAAACCGGCCATGCCGTTGAGCGTGAAGAAATTGAATCTAAAGTGCAGTACGACGCTGGTGATAAAGGCGTATACCGTCACTATATGCAAAAAGAGATCTACGAACAGCCGCTGGCAATCAAAAACACCCTGGAAGGGCGTTTCAGCCACGGTGAAGTGAACCTCAGCGAGCTGGGCGAAAAAGCGGACGAAATCTTATCGCGTGTTCAACATGTGCAGATTATCGCCTGTGGCACGTCATATAACTCGGGAATGGTGGCGCGTTACTGGTTTGAGTCACTGGCTGGCATGCCTTGTGATGTTGAGATCGCTTCAGAGTTTCGCTATCGCAAATCTGCCGTTCGTCCGGGCAGCCTGATCATCACGCTTTCTCAGTCTGGTGAAACGGCAGATACGCTGGCCGCGCTGCGTTTGTCAAAAGAGCTGGGTTATCTCGGTTCTCTGGCAGTGTGTAACGTAGCCGGTTCTTCACTGGTGCGTGAATCCGATCTGGCGCTGATGACCAAAGCAGGCACCGAAATCGGCGTGGCATCAACCAAAGCGTTCACCACACAACTGACCGTTCTGCTGATGCTGGTGGCGCGTATGGGGCGCCTGAAAGGGATGAATCCGCAAGTTGAGCACGATATTGTTCACGCGCTCCAGGCGTTGCCTGCGCGTATCGAACAAATGTTGTCGCTGGATAAAACCATCGAAACGCTGGCCGAAGGTTTTTCTGATAAACATCACGCTCTGTTCCTCGGCCGTGGTGATCAGTATCCGATTGCGATGGAAGGTGCGCTGAAGCTGAAAGAGATTTCTTATATTCACGCGGAAGCCTATGCGGCGGGTGAGCTGAAGCATGGTCCGCTGGCGCTGATTGACGCAGATATGCCGGTGATCGTGGTGGCACCAAATAACGAATTGCTGGAAAAACTGAAATCGAATATCGAAGAAGTGCGCGCCCGTGGCGGTTTGCTGTATGTCTTTGCCGATCAGGATGCCGGTTTTACCGACAGTGAAGGCATGAAGATTATCCAGCTGCCACACGTTGAGGAAATTGTCGCACCTATTTTCTATACCGTTCCGCTACAGTTGCTGTCCTACTACGTTGCCCTGATTAAAGGTACCGACGTTGACCAGCCACGTAACCTGGCGAAATCTGTGACTGTCGAATAAGACTGTCCGGTTTCAGCTATGCGATATATAAGCGCCTCCCGGGGCGCTTTTCTATTTTCAGAATGTTTTTGCCTGATTCCCCACTTTCCCGGCAGCCGATCACGATTCTCCCCTCTCAGGCTTCGTAACCCGCCCCGGATAAGGTATAGTTCGCGTTTTTCTGAAGGTACCCCGCTGAATGCTGACCAATTCCTCCATTCGTCTTAACAAATACATCAGCGAGAGCGGAATTTGCTCGCGCCGCGATGCCGATCGTTACATCGAACAGGGAAATGTTTTTATTAACGGCAGGCGTGCCGCGGTAGGCGCTCAGGTATTTGCCGGCGATGTGGTGAAAGTGAATGGTCAGGTTATCGAACCGCGAGATGAAGAAGATCTGGTACTGATCGCGCTGAACAAACCTGTCGGCATCATCACCACGATGGAAGAAGGTGAGCGGGACAACATCCGTGATTTCGTTAACCACAGCAAACGCGTCTTCCCGATTGGCCGTCTGGATAAAGATTCCCAGGGCCTGATTTTACTGACCAATCACGGTGATCTGGTCAACAAAATCCTGCGTGCCGGTAACGACCACGAAAAAGAATACATCGTCACCGTCAACAAGCCGATCACAGACGAGTTTATTGCCGGTATGGGCGCGGGCGTGCCGATGCTTGGCACGGTGACCAAGAAATGCAAAGTAAAGAAAGAAGCACCCATGGTGTTTCGTATTACGCTGGTACAGGGGCTTAACCGACAGATCCGCCGTATGTGTAAGCACTTCGGTTATGAAGTCACTAAGCTTGAGCGCGTGCGTATTATGAACATCAACCTGAAAGGTGTTCCACCGGGAGAATGGCGGGATTTAACCGATGATGAATTGATCGAGTTATTCAGGCTGATTGAAAACTCCTCGTCTGAAGATAAACCGGCGAAAAAAACGCAGGCAAAGCATACTCAGGCTAAAAAAGCGGTTGTCACAAAACCGGCTGCCACAAAAACAAAAAATACCGAAAAACCTGAAGCTAATTCTGCATCCCGCAAGCGTTTTGCCCAGCCTGGTCGTAAGAAAAAAGGGCGTTAATTTACCTGTTTTTCATTATCTGCCGGTGTAATAACCGGCTTTTCCCGCTTAAAACACCTTCATATTGCCCGGGTGGTTCGAATTGTGAACGGTGTCATAAAACTGTCATATAACGTACATTTTACTGTCACTAAACTGTCCTATTTTCCTCCTGTGCCAAACACTTTAATTAACGTCGACATCAGTCGGGAAGTTTAAAACCACCAGGAGTGGAACATGAAATTGATGCGTAACACCGTCGCCGGTCTTGTAGCAGCGACTTTCTCCCTCACAGCAATGTCTGCTTTCGCTGCCACTAACCTGACTGGCGCTGGCGGCACCTTCCCCGCACCTGTCTACGCTAAGTGGGCTGACGCATATCAGAAAGCAACCGGTACTCAGGTGAACTACCAGGGCATCGGTTCTTCCGGCGGCGTAAAACAAATCATCGCCAAGACCGTTGATTTCGGCGCATCTGATGCACCGATGAAAGAAGAAGATCTGAATAAAAATGGCCTGTTCCAGTTCCCTACCGTGATCGGTGGCGTGGTGCTGGCTGTTAACATCCCTGGCATCAAATCTGGTCAGCTGACACTCGATGGCGCAACGCTGGGTGACATTTACCTCGGTAAAATCAAAAAGTGGAACGACGCAGCGATCACTAAGCTGAACCCGGGTGTGAAATTGCCAGACACCAACATCGCAGTGGTGCGTCGTGCTGACGGTTCCGGTACTTCGTTCGTATTCACCAGCTATCTGGCGAAAGTCAACAGCGAGTGGAAAGACAAAATCGGTGCAGGTTCAACGGTGAACTGGCCAACGGGTCTCGGTGGCAAAGGCAATGACGGTGTGGCCGCATTCGTACAGCGTCTGCCAGGTTCAATCGGTTACGTTGAATATGCTTATGCTAAGCAAAATAACCTGGCTTATACCAAGTTGGTCGATGCAGACGGCAAAGCTATCAGCCCGACGGAAGCCTCCTTCAGTGCAGCTGCTAAAGGCGCTGACTGGAGCAAAACCTTCGCTCAGGACCTGACCAATCAGAAAGGTGATAATGCGTGGCCAATCAGCTCCACCACTTTCATCCTGGTTTACAAAGATCAGCAAGATGCAGCGAAGGGCGCAGAAGTGCTGAAGTTCTTCGACTGGGCCTACAAAAATGGCACCAAACTGACAACTGATTTGGACTATGCCGCACTGCCAGCCTCTGTTGTAGAGCAGATCCGTGCAGCCTGGAAGACCAACATCAAAGACAGCAGCGGTAAAGCACTGTACTAGGAATACCCGTCATACCTGAAGCTGCACCGGCGTTAGCTGCGCTCGTTCACCCGAATCACTTACTTGAGTAAGCTCATCGGGATTCACTTGCTTGCTGCCTTGGTGCAACTCCAATTATTTTGGGTATAGTAACTCTGCTTCATTCCCTCTCCGGCCGGGGAGGGAATTAAATCTGAATTAAAAGAGAGTGGTATGGCTGAATACAAGCCGGCTATCAAGGCACCTGGCAAAAACGGTGACATCATCTTCGGCGCGCTGGTTAAACTGGCAGCGCTGATAGTGCTATTTATGCTGGGCGGCATTATCGTCTCGCTGTTTATTGCTTCTCTGCCGAGCATTGAAAAGTTCGGATTATCCTTCCTGTGGACGAAAACCTGGGATGCGCCGAACCAACAATTTGGTGCACTGGTGCCGATTTATGGCACGGTTGTAACCTCCATTATTGCCCTGCTGATTGCTGTTCCGGTGAGCTTTGGCATCGCATTATTTCTCACCGAGCTTGCACCTAACTGGATGAAGCGCCCGCTGGGGATTGCTATTGAACTGCTGGCGGCTATCCCCAGTATTGTTTATGGCATGTGGGGTCTGTTCGTTTTCGCCCCGCTGTTTGCGCAATATTTCCAGACGCCGGTGGGCGACGTGCTTTCCGGTATCCCGATTGTTGGCGAACTGTTTGCCGGCCCGGGTTTCGGTATCGGTATTCTGGCGGCAGGTGTCATTCTCGCCATTATGATCATCCCGTATATAGCTTCCGTTATGCGTGATGTATTCGAACAAACGCCGGTGATGATGAAAGAATCTGCTTACGGCATTGGTTGCACCACATGGGAGGTGATCTGGCGCATCGTGCTGCCGTTCACCAAAAATGGTGTGATTGGTGGCGTGATGTTAGGCCTGGGACGCGCACTTGGCGAGACCATGGCGGTGACCTTCATTATCGGTAACACCTACCAGCTCGACAGCGCATCGCTGTACGCGCCGGGCAACAGTATTACCTCCGCACTGGCGAACGAATTTGCCGAAGCGGAAGCCGGATTGCACACCTCTGCACTGATGGAACTGGGACTGATCCTGTTCGTCATTACCTTTATTGTTCTGGCGCTGTCGAAAATGATGATCCTGCGTCTGGCTAAGAAAGAGGGCCGTTAAGATGACGACACTCGACATGCAAAGTACCCCGGCGCTGCTGGAATCGCGTCGAAAACGTCAGGCGTGGCGCCGTCAGAAAAACCGTCTGGCACTGATGATCTCCATGCTGACCATGGCGTTTGGCCTGTTCTGGCTGGTGTGGATCCTGTTCACCACTATCGTTAAAGGTGTTGACGGAATGTCGCTGGCGCTGTTCATGCAGAACACCCCGCCACCGAATACGGCAGGCGGTGGTCTGGCTAATGCCATTGCGGGCAGCGGATTACTGATTTTATGGGCCACGTTGATTGGTACGCCACTGGGCGTCATGGCCGGGATTTATCTCGCCGAATATGGTCGTAAATCCTGGCTGGCGGAATTCATCCGTTTTATTAACGACATCCTGCTCTCCGCGCCATCGATTGTGGTGGGCTTGTTTGTGTACACCATCATGGTGGCAAAAATGGGGCATTTCTCAGGATGGGCGGGTGTGCTGGCGCTGGCGCTGTTACAGATCCCGATTGTTATCCGCACCACGGAAAATATGCTGAAACTGGTGCCGGACAGCCTGCGTGAAGCGGCTTATGCGCTGGGTACGCCGAAGTGGAAAATGATCTCAGCCATCACGCTGAAAGCCTCTGTTTCCGGCATTATTACCGGGATACTGTTGGCGATTGCCCGTATTGCCGGTGAAACCGCGCCGCTGCTGTTCACCTCGCTCTCCAATCAGTTCTGGAGCACCGACATGATGCAGCCGATTGCTAACCTGCCGGTCACCATCTTTAAGTTTGCGATGAGCCCGTTCGGCGAATGGCAACAACTGGCCTGGGCGGGCGTGCTGCTGATTACGGTTTGTGTGCTGTTACTGAACATCCTGGCGCGTGTGATTTTTGCCCCGAAAAAGCAATAAGTTAATTCATTATTGATGGCAGGCGATAACGGCTGCTGTCACTGTTTACCCGGCGTCGCCACGCGGCGCACGAAAAAGAGAGATGTCTTAATGAGTCGAATGACTGACGCATCCAACAGCAAAATTCAGGTTCGTGATCTGAACTTTTATTACGGCAAATTCCACGCGCTGAAAAATATTTCCCTGGATATTGCTAAGAACGAAGTCACGGCATTCATCGGCCCTTCAGGTTGTGGCAAATCCACGCTGCTGCGTACGTTTAACAAAATGTACCAGTTGTATCCGGAACAGCATGCTGAAGGTGAAATCCTGCTTGATGGCGAAAACATACTGGTTGATAAGCAAGATATCGCGCTGCTGCGTGCCAAAGTTGGCATGGTCTTCCAGAAACCGACGCCGTTTCCGATGTCAATTTATGACAACATTGCGTTTGGTGTCCGCCTGTTTGAGAAGTTGTCCCGCACGGACATGGATGAGCGCGTGCAATGGGCGCTGACTAAAGCCGCGCTGTGGAATGAATCCAAAGACAAGCTGCACCAGAGCGGTTATAGCCTGTCCGGCGGTCAGCAACAGCGTCTGTGTATCGCGCGTGGTATTGCGATCCGCCCTGACGTTTTATTGCTCGATGAACCTTGCTCCGCGCTCGATCCGATTTCTACCGGTCGTATCGAAGAACTGATCACCGAGCTAAAATCTGATTACACCGTGGTGATTGTGACCCACAACATGCAGCAGGCTGCGCGTTGTTCAGATCGCACTGCATTTATGTATCTGGGCGAACTGATCGAATACAGCGACACTGACTCGCTGTTCACTTCACCAGCGCGCAAACAGACTGAAGATTACATTACTGGCCGCTACGGTTGAGGTAAAAAGAATGGATAACCTGAACTTAAACAAACACATTTCTGGCCAGTTTAATGCAGAGCTTGAGCACATCCGCACACAGGTTCTGGCGATGGGTGGCCTGGTTGAGCAACAACTGACTGATGCCATCACTGCGATGCACAATCAGGATGCCGAACTGGCGCAACGCGTTATCAAAGGCGATGACAAAGTTAACCTGATGGAAGTGGCGATCGACGAAGCTTGTGTGCGCATCATTGCCAAGCGCCAGCCAACCGCCAGCGATTTACGTCTGGTGATGGCGATTATCAAAACCATTTCTGAACTCGAGCGTATCGGTGATGTGGCCGATAAAATCTGCCGCACGGCGCTGGAAAAATTCTCACATTTGCACCAGCCGTTGCTGGTCAGCCTGGAATCGCTGGGGCGTCATACCGTAGAGATGCTGCATGATGTGCTGGATGCTTTTGCACGTATGGATCTTGACGAAGCGGTGCGTATTTACCGTGAAGACAAAAAAGTGGATCAGGAATATGAAGGCATCGTGCGCCAGCTGATGACTTACATGATGGAAGATCCGCGGACGATTCCAAGCGTGCTGACCGCGCTGTTCTGCGCCCGTTCTATCGAGCGTATCGGTGACCGCTGCCAGAACATTTGCGAGTTCATTTTCTACTTCGTGAAAGGTCAGGATTTCCGTCATGTCGGCGGCGACGCACTGGATAAATTACTGACAGACGGCAAAGACGCGCCGAAAGAATAACGGTTTGCTGAGATTGCCGCACAAAAAAGGCCTCAGACGAGGCCTTTTTGCTTTCAGATCGATACCAGCGTCCGATCAACACAATTATTTCATCACATATCGCAGGGCAACCATGACAGCCAGCTGGCGATAATGGGCGGTCTGTAAATCCCCTTCATCCGGATTTTCAAACAAAGCGCCGAACGTATATTGGTTAGCGACCTGGTGCACACACAGGCTGCTGATGAGGCGGTGAACGTCACGCGCCTGCGCATCATCCTTAAACAGATGGCTTTGTTTACCACGTTCAAGGATATCTTCCAGCAGCGTTAATGCCGTTTTGTTAATTTCACGGATGCTGGTGGACTGGCGGATAAACCGGCCACGCAGCATGTTTTCCGTGGACACAATACGGATGAATTCCGGATGAGAGACATGGAAATCAAAGCTGGCTTCCACCAGTTTAACGATCGCTTCCGCCGGTGGCAGGGAAGATAAGTCCAGTTCCAGTTCATGCTGACGAATACCGCGATAAACGTGCTCCAGCACCAGCATATACAGGGCTTCTTTGGTCTTATAGTGATAGACCACCATACGTTTCGTGGTACGGGCATTGGAGGCAATGTTTTCCATGCGCGCGCCCATCAGACCGGATTCAGCGAATTCAGCCAGAGCACTGTCGAAAATGCGCTGCCTGAGCCCTATCGGATCATTTTTACGTCCCGGCGCCGGGGAATTTTGGCTGCTCAGCGTCTTATCCTCTTCATTAACCCCATTCTCGCCACAGAGATTAACCATTGCTTCGTCCAGATACAATCTGTGCGTTCATACAACTTCGCCGCACTTGACGAACGTGGCATGAGGGTTCACTACTGTAAGTATCGAAGCCTGAATTAAAGGACGCCATTTTGCCTGCAACAACCCGGTTACATTCTATTGCGACAGTTTCAGTACCAGGAACTTTGCCAGAAAAACTCACTGCTATTGCGGCGGCAGGGTTTGATGGTGTAGAGATATTCGAAGATGATTTACTTAAAAGTCCGGTCAAACCGGCGGCTATCCGTAACCTGGCCGATTCCCTCGGCCTGCGCATTTTCCTGCTGCAACCTTTCCGTGATTTCGAAGGGGTGCCTGCGGAGAAGCGGGTTGAAAAACTTGCCAGCGCACGCCGTCAGTTCGATCTGATGAGCGAACTGGGATGCGACCATTTACTGGTGTGCAGCAATACTGATCCCGCCAGTTCGCCGGAGCGCGAGGTACAGATTGCCGATCTCGCGGCGCTGGCCGCAATGGCGCAGCCGTATGCTATCCGCATTGGCTATGAAGCACTGGCATGGGGGAAGCATATCAACCGCTACCGTCAGGCGTGGGATCGGGTGCGCGAGGTGAATAGCCCGGCGCTGGGTATCGTGCTCGACAGTTTTCATATTTTAGCGGTGGGTGACAATCTGGACCGTCTGGATGAAGTGCCGCTGGAAAAAATCAGTTTCCTGCAACTGGCCGATGCGCCGTTTAAAAACATGAACGTGCAGCAGTGGAGCCGCAGTTACCGCTGTTATCCCGGCCAGGGCGATTTACCGCTGGTAGATTTCGTCAGCACGCTGAACCGTAAAGGTTTCACGGGCCCGTGGTCACTGGAAATCTTTAATGATAAAACCCTGTCACTGGCCGATGGCCTGCGCTCCCTGACTGAGCTGGAAAAGCGGATGCAGGCTTACGATCCGTCCGCCTCTGAAAACTGATTCATTGCCAATATGTCATTCCTGACGTGACATATTGGCGATCATTCGCCCACTGCGCTTTGTTTATACTGAAAACCCTGTTCTCACATGGATGTTTTCATCATGACGCTTTTCTCTTCTCAGGCGATAAACCTTTCCCTTCGCGGCCGTACACAGGCTGAAATCCTCCATGAGCTGGCCGAAATGGCCGCTGGCCTTGGAAAAATTAACAATCCTAAAATTTTTGCGCAGGCACTCACCGTGCGTGAATTACATGGCTCTACTGGATTTGGTGACGGCGTCGCGCTGCCGCATACCCGTTCTGCCTGTGTCACATCCCCCGGTATTCTGGTAGCCAGAACTGCGCATCCGGTCACATGGAATGCCTCAGATGATGAGCCGGTTTCCTGCTGGCTGTGTCTGATGATCCCCGAAAATGGTTCAGACGCCGACACGTTGTTACTGTCTAAACTGTGTCGGAAAATGGTCAATCCAGATTTTATCGCAGCACTCAAAACCCGTGATGAACACGGCATTGTTGAGCTGATTTTCAACGCTATTTCCTGACAGGACGTCGGCAATGGAAAACAATTGGAGACTGGTCGCCGTGACCAACTGCCCGGCGGGTATTGCGCATACTTATATGGTGGCTGAGGCACTGGAAAGAAAAGCCCGTTCGCTGGGACACGATATTAAAGTTGAAACGCAGGGCGCCAGCGGCGTGGAAAATACACTGACCGCGCAGGAGATTGAGGCCGCAGATTTTGTCATTCTGGCGCTGGGCAGAACCCTCAGTGAAGACGATCGCCGTCGCTTTGCCGGAAAACGCGTACTGGAAATGAAAATTTCTGACGCGCTGAAAAACATTCCGCTTGTCTTCAACACGCTGGAAGAAAAAGCAATGTTAATGAAGGAGGCATCCGGCGTCAGGCTTGGTCAGCAGCCGGTGAAAGCCGACAGCATCATGAATCATCTGATGGCGGGTGTCTCAGCAGCTTTACCGTTTGTGATCGGCGGGGGATTGCTGGTGGCGCTGGCCAATATGCTGGTGCAGATGGGGTTGCCATATATTGCGCAGGGCAATGACGTTTCGCCATCCTTTACCTGGATTGTGGAATCCATCGGTTATCTGGGGTTCAAATTCATGATCCCGGTAATGGGTGCGTACATTGCCAGTTCGGTAGGCGATAAACCGGCGTTTGCCCCGGCCTTCCTGGTCAGTTATCTGGCCAATGACAGCGCGATTCTGGGCACCAGTTCCGGCGCAGGTTTTCTCGGCGCGGTGGTCCTCGGGTTAAGCATCGGCTATTTCGTCCGTGCATTGCGTAAAGTCCGACTTGGAAATTCACTTCAGCCATTGCTCGGCTCAATGCTGATCCCGTTCGTGACATTGGCGCTGTTTGGCCTGCTGACTTATTACCTGATCGGGCCCGTCATGGCCGGCATGATGGAACTCCTGCTGCATCTGCTCAATACCATCCCGATGTCGATGAAACTCGGCGCAGCCTGTCTGGTCGGCGCGATGCTGGCGTTTGACATGGGCGGGCCGGTCAACAAAACAGCGTGGTTTTTCTGTTTTTCACTGCTCGATAAAGGCATTTATGACTGGTATGCCATTGTCGGTGTGGTCGCGCTGATGCCGCCGATGTCTGCCGCACTGGCGACATTTCTCGCCCCTCGTCTGTTTACCGAACAGGAGCGGGGTGCTGCGGTCAGCACGCTGGTGGTAGGCGCCACGGTAGCCACCGAACCGGCTATTCCCTATGCACTTGCGGCTCCTCTGCCGATGATCACTGCCAACACGCTGAGCGGCGGCATTGCCGGAATGCTGGTGATGGTCTTTGGTCTCCGGCGGCTGGCACCCGGACTTGGGGTTTTCGATCCGCTGATTGGTCTGATGTCGCCGTGGTACAGCTTTTATCTGGTGCTAGGTATCGGGCTGCTGCTCAACGTGGCCTTCATCGTTATTTTCAAAAACTGGTGGATGAAGCGCCAGACGTTAAGGACAGCAACAGATGCGATCTGACATTTTAAAAGACGGTTTACTGGAAAAACTGGCACTGGCCTCCGGCGTCAGCGGTGATGAACAGGAAATCCGTGAAATCCTGTATCAGGCCGTCAAACCTCACGCAGGGGAAATTACTTTTGACGGCCTGGGAAGTTTTATCGCCCGTAAAGGTACGCGCGGGCCGAAGGTCGCGTTGATCGCGCATATGGACGAAGTGGGATTTATTGTTAAGCATATCAATGCGGAAGGCTTCATTTACTTTGATACCGTCGGTTCGTGGTGGAACCAGAGTATGCTCAATCAGCGTGTGGAAATAAAAACCGCCAGCGGGGAAAAAATCCCCGGCATTATCGGCTCGGTCTCACCTCATGCACTGACGGAGGAAGATAAATGCCATCCCGTGAAAATAGAAAAAATTTTCATTGATATTGGCGCGGCGTCGGCAGAACAGGTCAGAGAGCGTGGCGTGGCGGTGGGAGATTTTATTTGCCCTGAGCCCTTCTTCAGCACGTTTGGTGATGACGGCATTATGGCAAAAGCATTGGATAACCGTGCGGGCTGCGCCGTAGTGGCGGAGATTTTCCGCCAGTGCCAGAACCCGGATATCCAGCTTTATGCCGTGGCGACGGTGCAGGAGGAAGTTGGGTTGCGCGGTGCGCAGACGTCAGCGGAAGCCGTGAAACCTGATATCGCGATTGTGATAGACACCCTGGTGGCGGGTGATACACCGGGCCTCTGTCCTGTCGCCTTTCCCCTGAAACTCGGCGCAGGGCCAGCCATTTCTTTATTCGATAAGCGTTACATTGCTCACCGTAAATTAACGCAGCTTGTGAAGAATACCGCAGCAGAAATGGGTATTGATTTGCAGTTTTGCACACTCAAAACCGGCGCAACGGATGGCGGGCGTTATAACGTTATGGGCGGCGGAAGGCCGGTGATTGCATTGTGTCTGCCGACACGCTATCTGCATGCAAACGCCTCAGTGATTTGTGCTGCGGATTATAACATGCTGATCCGTCTGGTCGTTTCACTGGTAAATCATTACGGACAGGACGTTCATCAGCAGGTGACGCAATTTATCGGCTGACGGGCTGTGGAGAACTCAGGGATGTTGAATCCACGACAGAAAGAGATTTTATCCGCGCTCAGCCACCAGCGGATCAGCGGTCAGGCACTGGCAAGGTGCGCACGTATTTCCGTGCGTACCCTGTTGCGGGATATTGACTACATTAATTACCGGCTGGGCGCAGCTGGTAAAATTATCTCCGGCGCAGAGGGTTATCAGCTTTTAGTCGAAGAAGGGCGTGACATAGAGCGTCTGCTGGGGAATGCGGAGGACGCGCTCTTTCTGGCTCTGATCTTTAATGCCTGTCTGCCACTGGGAGCACTGGCTGATAAACTCCGTCTGAGTAAATCTGCCGTCATCGATCTCATCAGCGCAGTGCGCAAGAAATCCCGAACGCAGCCGCTGATAGGCTCACGGCCAAAACATGGTCATTCGCTTCTGCTCGACGACCGGCAAAAAGTTTTATTGCTGGCGAACCTGATTATCCGCAACCCCGCCTGTTGTGGCGAACATTGCGCGCATGCCTTCAGTGCGCGCATTGTGTCTGCCCGCTCACTGTTAACCACACTGGATTATCCTTTCGGTACGCCGCTCTTTCTGGCGGCGCTGGGGCTGGCGGTGGAATATCTGCCCGCAACCCACCTTTCGGTGGTGAAGATTCTGCAACCCTTGCGGCACAAGCTTTCCGGCATTACACCCGAGGCTATCCGCACGGTGTTAACGCGCGTCGCAACGCCGTTGCCGGGGCTTATCGATGAGGAACTGGTTGGTCAGCTGACCGACCATATTAAGCGCTCGGTGGCCTGCCCGACGATTCTGCCTGTCGCGCCGTTGCATGATTTTCGTAAAATCAAAACGACCTATCCTCAGGCATTTGACCTCAGTTTGTCTTTTGTACGCGAATTGAATCAGAGCCTGAAGATCGAGTTTTATGACGACGACTGGGCAGGATTATATTTCGCCTGTGCGCTGGAACGGACGCAATCTGCCGTGCTGAATCTGGTGGTTTACAGTGAATATTTGTCTATGGCGACGCTTAATAAAGAAATTATCGAGCGGGAGATCAGCGGTGTGAATGTGATTATCGCCACGCATCCGGAACAGCTACTTGCCAGCCTGCTTCATCAGCCTGTTGCGCTGGTACTCAATAATCACCGTCAATATCCGGCGATGGAGAATGCGACGGCGGTATGGTCTGTCAGTGAATTAGTCGGACATCGTGAACTGGAACAGCTGCGTGTCAGGCTGGCTGGACTGATGCTGTACCAGCACAGCGCTGTCTGTTTCCCGGAGAGTCTGTCTTTTACTTACGCGAATGCGCCGCAGGATAATTGGCAAAAGGTGATCAGCGGAATTTGCCAGCATCTTGTCCTGTGCGATGCGCTGACCGTCGCTGAGGCGGAGCTTATTGTGGCGCGGGAAGCGCAGGGCGAAAACCTGATCATTAATCATCTGGCTGTGCCGCATTGTTCCGGGCAGCGCGATCAGCCTTTTATCGGTATTTTTGTCCATCTGGAAAACCCGCTGCTGATTGAAAGTCAGCGGGTACAGAACGTCCTGGTGGTATGTGTGAATGCAAGAGGGCGGCAGGAATTAAAAATGTTCAGCCATCTTGCTGATGCACTGAACGGTTGCGAGAGTGCGCAACTGCTCGGACTGACCACCCACGCAAGCTTTATGCAATGTCTGAATAAGCCTTTCAGCGCGTGATCTTATATCCCATCTGACGCCAGATCTCCGGCAGTTCGTTCATGTCGTGAAAAGTGATGACCAGCGGGTGATCGAGCGGAGGATTATGCGGATCGGCGCAGTAATAAAAGACCGGAATACCGGCAGTGATCCCGGCCTGGGCACCCGCCACGGAATCTTCAACCAGAATGCAGTTTTCCACCGGCACATTCATGACCTCGGCGGCTTTGTACAATACGGCAGGATCAGGTTTCCAGCGCTGCAAATCGTAGCCACTGAACAGTTTATCACCCATAAAAGGGAGCAGGCCGGTCAGCCCGAGAGAGTGCTGCATTTTGGTGACCGGGCCGTTGGAGACAACGCACATCGGCACGGTAATTTGTTCGAGTAACTCATGCGCGCCGACAACCGGCTCAAGTTTGCTGTCGAAAAGCCGCGCAACATGCTGGCGGAACACCACTTCCATCTCTTCTTTCGGCACATCGATACCGTGTTCTTTATTGACGATAGCCACGATTTCGTAAAGTTTAACGCCCTTGTATTTCCTATACATTTCGTCGAATGAAACCGTCACGCCAAAATGCGCGAACATCTCAACATAGGCTTCGCAGCACAATAATTCACTGTCTACCAGCGTACCGTCGCAATCAAAAAAGACGCATTCAACCTGTGACATACTTTCTCCCTGTGAACACTTCATCTATTGGTAAGCATTCAGGCACTCTACCCCAACGATAGATTTAATCCCATACATCCAGTGCTGGCGCTTTAGGGCTAAAATCCTTAGGATACCCCCCGATTGTTTTCCCCTATTTTGGAACTCACCAATGAGCACACCACAGAGCAATGCGACTGCGGGTAAAGGACTGGCCGAACGTCTGTTTAAACTGACGCAGCACGGCACCACCGTACGCACCGAAACTATCGCCGGTTTAACCACCTTTCTGACCATGGTCTACATTGTTTTCGTGAACCCGCAAATTCTCGGCGTCGCGGGCATGGATAAACAGGCCGTGTTCGTGACCACCTGTCTGATTGCCGCGTTCGGCAGCATCCTGATGGGCGTGATCGCCAACCTTCCGGTCGCTCTGGCACCGGCGATGGGTCTGAATGCGTTCTTTGCTTTTGTGGTGGTGGGCGCGATGGGCGTTTCCTGGCAGATCGGGATGGGCGCGATTTTCTGGGGTGCCGTGGGTTTGCTGCTGCTGACCATTTTCCGCATCCGTTACTGGATGATTGCAAACATCCCGGTCAGTCTGCGCGTGGGTATCACCGCCGGTATCGGGCTGTTTATTGGCATGATGGGGCTGAAAAACGCCGGTATTATCGTCCCGAACCCTGACACCATCGTGACCATCGGAAACCTGACCTCACACAACGTGCTGCTCGGCGTGTTGGGCTTCTTCATTATTGCCGTGCTGGCATCGCGCAATTTTCACGCCTCGGTACTGGTGTCGATTATTGTCACGACAGTCATTGGTCTGATGATCGGCGACGTGCATTACACCGGTTTCTGGTCGATGCCGCCGAGCATCACTACGGTCGTCGGCCAGGTGGATTTGAAAGGTGCGCTGAATATCGGACTGGCAGGCGTCATTTTCTCCTTCATGCTGGTGAACCTGTTTGACTCCTCCGGCACGCTCATCGGTGTGACGGACAAAGCGGGTCTGGCGGATGCGCAAGGTAAATTCCCGCAGATGAAACAGGCCTTGTATGTCGACAGCATCTCGTCTGTCGCAGGCGCTTTTATCGGCACCTCTTCGGTTGGCGCTTACATTGAAAGCACTTCCGGCGTTTCTGTCGGGGGGCGTACCGGTCTGACGGCAGTCGTCACCGGTTTGCTGTTCCTGCTGGTTATCTTCATTTCTCCGCTCGCAGGTATGGTGCCGGAATACGCGGCTGCCGGTGCCCTGATTTATGTGGGCGTGCTGATGACCTCCAGTCTCGCACGCGTTTCATGGGATGATCTGACCGAAGCCGTTCCGGCATTCGTGACGGCGGTGATGATGCCGTTCAGCTTCTCGATCACCGAAGGTATCGCGCTGGGTTTCATCTCTTACGTGGTAATGAAACTGGGTACCGGTCGCTGGAAAGAAATCAGTCCGTGTGTGGTCGTTGTCGCCCTGCTGTTTGTGCTGAAAATCGCATTTGTTGACGGACATTGATTTTCGTGACGGCAAAAAAAACAGCCTGCAATTTTGCGGGCTGTTTGCATTTCTGAGGCTGTAGATTACTTGCTGACGCGACGCGTATAGTCGGCAAATGCCGTAAGCTGACCGCGCAGGAAATCGAGCGTGCCCTGATCAATCACTTCACCAATCTGCTCATCCACTTTGTTCTGGATCACGCCGCCCATAAATTCAGGTTTATTCATCACCATCGCATCCAGGAACACCAGAATCTGACGCAGGTGATACTGGCAACGTGCGCCGCCGACCGGGCCCATTGAGCTGGTCTGGATCAGCACCGGTTTACCCGCCAGTGGCTGATTCGGCAAACGGGAAATCCAGTCGATGGCATTTTTAAGGCCGCCTGGCACAGAATAGTTATATTCCGGCGTCACAATGATCACGCCGTCAGCCTGACGGATTTGCTCTGCTATGGCTTCTATATCGGCCGGAAAACCCTCTTCCTGCTGAATATCTGCATCATAAAGCGGCAGTGTACCGATGGAAGGCAACGCCTCAATACTGATGCCCTCTGGTGCCACTTTCGGCAAAGTACGGGCGACCATTCCGTTATAAGACGCTTTACGAAGACTGCCTAACAGTGTGACAAACTTCAGTGGTTGAGCTGACATGGGTAACTCCTGTTATGGGTGACTTTTCGAAAGGAATTGCCTGTAACCATAAACGAAAACATCACAACTGGCGTAAACAAACGTGTAGTTTTATTTAGCGGGTGGCAGGCTGATGAACTTCATGAAGTGTGGTGATTCAGATTGCTGATCGACTGACAGGGTTTGCGTGCGGGTAAAGCCGTTTTCAGGTTCATAACGCCAGCATTGCAAACGGATAATTGAGGGAGATTGCGCACAGGCCCAGGTAATTGAGCCTTCAATGTCACTCATCACCTGCGCCTCGGGCGTTATGGTAGACCGCAAACGACCCGAAGCGGGATTCAGGCTGAGCGTAAGCGGGCTCTGATCGTTCAGGCCGGACATTTTCAGCATGCTCTGGCGGATACACCACAGTTGAAGCGAGGATTCCACCGGATCCGATTGCATGGCAATCCAGGTTTTCTCCACGGCAGAAAGCTGTAATTGCTGTTGCGGATTCACCAGCGCACTGCGGGCATGAATGATTTCGAGATCGAGGCCGACTTTTCCTTCGCTGCTGATTAAAACACCGACGGTACTTCCGGCATACGCCAGACTGAAATCCGGCAGATCAGGGGATTCAAAACTTGGACGACCGCTCGGCAGCGTAATAACGTTGGGAAGCTCAGCGATGCCGTAAAGATAGAAAATCATTTCAGCCAGCAGAACGCGGCCGTTTAAGAAACGCTTGCGCTGTTTTTCGGAAAGGTGTCTGGCGAATAATATGATCTCTTTGGGCAACCGGTGTGTATCCGGTTCTGCATCCGTCATTGCCCATCTTGCAAAATGGCACGCCATTGTTCACTCCATGATTAATGGTTCGACCGCATTTTCTCAATTGTGCTAAAGAATAACATTAAGAGAAATCATTAAAAACCGCTTAAAACCCGCAGCACTGCACACTTTTTTCCCTTTTCCGACAATATTTCATCATCATAAAGTGAAAGCCATCACAGCCTAAGTCCCTTATTGAGAAAGAATATCATTGGAATGATGTTCTGGTTTTTTACGCATACCCTTCTCACGCCAGATATATCTACTATAGCAACATAAAGAAACGTCAGAAAATGCCGTTACTAATTAAGCAGCGATCTCGCTGCTTTGCCTGTGAGTGCCCAAAAATGTTAAAAACAACGCAATCCCGCTTTATCGCATTGATCAGCTTGTTTTTTATTGCGCTGGTCATCGTTACGCTTATCGTGATCCAGGTGTATATCGCTCCCCAGCTGAAGCAGACAGAAAGTAATCTGGTGGCTAATCAGGTGGATGACGTTGCAGTGGCAATTAATGACCGCTTGAATAAAGTTGAGTCTCAGGTACGGACCATTACCCAGACTGTCGCACAAATGGACAGCGACAGTATCGATCGTTTACTTCCGGCACTGGTTGATCAGTACGGTGACGCTGCGGTATTTGGCGGCGGGATCTGGCCACTGCCGAATCAACGCGATCCGGCCAAAATCAAATTCAGCACTTTCTTTGCCCGTAATAATAATAATCAGCTGACGGTCAATACCTTCTGGAACAGCGCTGAATCTCCCAACTATTTCGATCAGTCGTGGTATCTGGCGGCTTCAAAAGGTGAAAAGGGCCAGTGTGTCTGGGCGCCTGCTTATTTCGATGACGCCAGCACGCAGCCGCGGACTAACTGTGCGATGCCGATTTACAAAGGCGATAAACAATGGGGTGTCGCAACCATTGACGTCACACTGGGTTTCTTTAACCAACTGGTGACGGAGATGGAGAAAAAGGTCCATGCGAAAATTTATATCGTGGAAAAAGACGGCACAATTGTCGGTACCAGCCATTCTACCGATGAAAAATTGCCGAAACTGGCTTCACTGGGTGAGACTTCTCCCCTGGCGATGCAGATCCGCAAAAGTCTGGATCAGATCAACGGACAGGCGAGTCTGATCGCTGACTACGACAATGACGGCACGTCGCACACCCTATTCATGAGTAACATTCAGGGACCCTGGTTTATCGCCACTGATATGCCGACCAGCCAGTTACTGGCGCGCAGCCACAGCATTCTGGCGAGCCTCGGACTGGTTCAAATCCCGATGGTCTTGTTGTTACTGATCGTTCTGATCGCCGCAATTAAAATTTTCATGCGCCAGCTGGCAGCACTGAATAGAAATATCGCCCAGCTTTCCGCCGGCGGTGCCGACTTAACCCGTCGTTTGCCGGAAAGCCGAAGCCCTGAGTTCAATCAGATCAACCAGAATTTCAACGGCTTCCTGTCTTTCCTGCAGTCGATTCTGCGTCAGGTCGGCGACAGTAGTCTGGCGATCACCTCGGCCTCGCGTCAGATTGCCAGCGGTAACCTGGACTTGTCAGCACGAACCGAAGAGCAGGCCAGTTCGATTGTCGAAACGGCAGCCTCAATGGAGCAACTGACCAGCACCGTGAAACAGAACGCTGCCAATGCGGAAGGGGCTAACCAGCTGGCGCGTGATGCCTCTGCTGTTGCTGAGAAGGGCTCGGAGGTGGTGAAACTAGTGGTTGAGACCATGGGTTCGATCACCCGTTCTTCTCATAAAATCGTCGATATCATCAGCGTGATCGACGGCATCGCTTTCCAGACTAACATTCTGGCGCTGAATGCGGCGGTTGAAGCGGCGCGTGCCGGTGAACAGGGGCGTGGCTTCGCCGTTGTGGCATCCGAGGTACGCAGTCTGGCACAGCGCTCGGCCACTTCGGCGCGTGAAATCAAAAAACTGATCGAGGATTCGGTGGCAGATATCTCCACCGGCAGCGAACTGGTGGCGACCGCCGGGACGACGATGGATGAAGTCATGGGCGGCGTAAATAATGTTGCGACACTAATGAACGAAATCATGTCTTCCAGTCAGGAACAAAGTCTGGGCATTGAGCAGGTTAACGTCGCGATCACTCAGCTGGATAATGCGACGCAGCAGAATGCCGCGCTGGTTGAGCAGGTTTCGGCTGCCGCACAGGCGATGCAGGATCAGACCGTTCAACTGGAGACCGTGGTTGCAGGCTTTAAGCTCTGATCACGTTTGCTACAGAAAGTTAAATCAGGCGGTGAGTGAGCGATCACTCACCGTTTTTTATTTTGAACAGTGCCTCAGTAAAAGGTGTGTTCAGTCATAAAATTAATCAGGCTGGTGAGTTTGGCGCGTGGTCTGAAATCGGGCAGATACACCAGATGTACCGGACGTGGCTTCGGGATAAAAGACTCAAGCACAGGGATCAGTTTTCCGCTGGCAATATCACTGGCCAGAAGAACTTTGGGCTGCAACAGCAAACCGGCGCCTTCCAGCGCAGCGGCGCGTAATGCATGGCCGTCGTTTGATACATAACGGCTATGGACAGGCCACGCTGACGTGGTGTGCTCTGCATTCGCCAGATGCCAGCCTTCGCTCTGATTCCAGACTGTATGCACCAGACACGGGTGCGTTTTCAAATCTGCAGGCGAAGCGGGCATACCAAAACGCTGCAAATATTCCGGAGAAGCACAGATCACCATTTCATAGGGGGCCAGCGGCTTCGCGACCAGCCGGTCATCACCTGTTTCGCCAATGCGAATCGCCGCGTCAAAACCCTCTGCGAGCAAATCCACCCGGGCATTGCTCAGTATGAGCTCCACATTGATTTTAGGGTGTTTTTGCAGATAACGGGCCAGCATCGGCGCTACCACGCTGGAGCCGAGTGACACCGGCGCGCTGACCCGCAGCAGCCCGGTCGGTACGCTTTGCAGGCTTTCCATCGCGCTTTCCGTAAATTTCATCTGTTCCAGCACCCGTTTTCCATTCTCATAAAATACTTCACCGGCATCGGTCAGGCTTTGCCTGCGGGTGGTGCGTTGCAACAGGCGGGCATTCAGATACTTTTCTAACTGCTGAATATGCTTGCCAACCATCACTGCGGAGATCCCCAGTTTTTCTGCCGCGGTGCTGAAATTTCCGGTTTCTACTACGCTGACAAAGACTTCGATATTCCGCAGCTTATCCATATTACAAACCCTGAGTTAGAACAGAACGAATAATTCGAGTCTATATCTAACCCTCAGTTTGGTGAAAGATGAACCCACAAACATTATTGAGGAGTCTGTGATGAAAATTTTAGTGATTGGCGGGACGGGTACATTGGGTAAAGCCGTAGTGCGTGAGTTTGCCGGTGATCATGAGGTGATCACGGCAGGTAAAACACAGGGGGATTTTCAGGTAGATATCACTGACGAAAACAGCGTAAAAACGCTTTTCCAACGTACGGGTAAACTCGATGCGATTATCACAACCACAGGGAGCCTGCACTTCGGCCCGCTGACAGAAATGACTGCAGAACAATTCAATATTGGTTTACAGGATAAACTGCTCGGGCAGGTACGCATTGCGCTGATCGGTCAGGAATTTCTCAATGATGGTGGTTCCATCACGCTGACCAGCGGGATTATTGCTGATGAGCCCATCCGTCAGGGGGCCAACGCCACCACGGTGAATGCGGCAGTCGAGGGCTTTGTACGTGGTGCATCGATTGAGTTACCACGCGGGATGCGTATTAATGCCGTCAGCCCGACAGTGGTAGAAGAATCCCTTGCAGGCTATGGCCCGTTCTTCCCTGGCTTTGAAGCGGCCCCGGCAGCACGTGTGGCAAAAGCGTACCGCCGCAGTGTGGAAGGTGCACAGAACGGGCGGATTTATAAAGCCTGGTAAGGCCCGACCTTCTGAAGCCAATAAAAACCCGCATGTTAAAATGCGGGTTTTTATTGCGCATGACAGATTATTTGCCGATGCAGAAACTGGAGAAAATACGGCCCAGCAAATCATCGGATGTAAATTCACCGGTGATTTCACTCAGCGATTGCTGTGCCAGACGCAGTTCTTCTGCCAGTAATTCCCCCGCCCATGCACCAAGCAGCTGATCTTTACCCTGAACCAGATGCTGTGCAGCCTGTTCCAGCGCCTGTAAGTGACGGCGACGGGCAAGGAATCCACCTTCCATATTGTGATTAAAGCCCATCACCTGTTTCAGATGATCGCGCAGCAGGTCAACGCCGTCACCGGTACGGGCGGAAAGGCGAATAAGTGAGTGACCATTCACTTGTGTCTGCCCCAGCGCTTCGCCTGTGATATCGGCTTTATTACGCACAACCACGATAGGCAAAGAGGCTGGCAGGCGGGCCATAAATTCAGGCCAGATTTGTGCAGGTTCCGTGGCGGCCGTTGTGGTGCCGTCGACCATAAACAGTACCAAATCAGCTTGTTCGATCTCATTCCATGCACGTTCGATACCGATACGCTCAACTTCGTCGCTGGCATCGCGCAACCCGGCGGTGTCGATAATATGCAAAGGCATGCCGTCTAAGTGAATGTGTTCGCGTAAAACGTCACGGGTGGTGCCGGCAATATCGGTCACGATCGCGGCTTCACGACCGGCCAGTGCATTCAGCAGGCTGGATTTCCCGGCATTCGGACGCCCGGCAATCACCACTTTCATTCCTTCACGCAGCAGACTGCCCTGACGCGCTTCAGCACGCACCGCATCAAGATCGCCCATCACCGTATTGAGTTTGGCTTCGATTTTGCCGTCAGACAGGAAGTCGATTTCCTCGTCGGGGAAGTCAATAGCCGCTTCGACAAAGATCCGCAGGTGAGTGAGTGCTTCCACCAGATGATGAATACGGTTCGAGAAAGCGCCCTGTAATGAATTAACGGCTGAACGTGCCGCCTGCTCAGAACTGGCATCAATCAGGTCAGCAATGGCCTCAGCCTGCGCCAGATCGAGTTTATCATTGAGGAATGCACGTTCAGAGAATTCGCCCGGACGCGCAATACGTACATTTTCAAGCGCAATGATGCGTTTAAGCAGCAAATCCAGGATCACCGGCCCGCCGTGACCTTGCAGCTCAAGTACGTCTTCACCGGTAAAGGAATTCGGGCCGGGGAACCACAGCGCAATGCCCTGATCCAGCGTACTGCCATCGGCATCCTGAAACGGCAGATAATCGGCATAACGCGGCTTGGGCAGTTTGCCTAAGACAGCCTGTGCCACATCACGCGCCGCGCGGCCGGAAACGCGTAAAATGCCTACACCACCGCGGCCGGGGGGCGTTGCCTGGGCAATGATGGTATCTGAGGTGCTCATATTCATCTCTTTTGGTCTTTTTACGGATATGCAAAAGGCGATCAAATGATCGCCTTTGTTTTTTATCATCAAGTTTAGCTGTCAGGACGAAACCCGTCCTGACTTTCACTTATGACTTTTTCTTGTCGCGGCTATGCAGGCCACGTTTTTCCAGCCCGCGATAAATCAGCTGTTGCTGGAGAATGGTTACCAGGTTACTGACGATGTAGTACACCACCAGACCGGACGGGAACCACAGGAAGAACACGGTGAAGATGACCGGCATGAAGGTCATGATCTTCTGCTGCATCGGGTCGGTTACGGTGGTCGGCGACATCTTCTGGATGAAGAACATCGTGATACCCATCAGAACCGGCAGAATGTAGTACGGGTCTTGTGCTGACAGGTCATGGATCCACAGGATGAATGGCGCATGACGCAATTCAATGGAACCAGACAGCATGTAATACAGTGCCAGGAAGATTGGCATCTGAATAACCAGCGGCAGACAGCCCCCCAGCGGGTTCACTTTCTCGGACTTATACAGCGCCATCATTTCCTGACTCATGCGCTGTTTGTCATCCCCGATACGCTCACGCATGGCGGCCAGTTTAGGCTGCAACATACGCATTTTCGCCATCGACGTGTACTGTGCGCGGGTCAGGGGATACATGATACCGCGGACAATAAAGGTGATAACGATGATCGAGAAGCCCCAGTTACCGACAAACCCTTGAATGAATTTCAATAGTTTGAACAGTGGCTGAGAGATGAACCACAACCAACCGTAGTCAACCGTCAGGTCAAGGTGTGGCGCGATTGCAGCCATCTTGTCCTGAATTTCCGGGCCAACCCACAGGATCGAAGCAACTTGTTGCTGTGCGCCCGGTGCAACGGTAAACGGTGTGCCTTTAAAGCCAATCGTTGAAATACCGTTATTGGTAGTCGTGAAGAAAGTGTTGGTGTCTTTCGCTGATGGGATCCACGCCGTTGCAAAGTACTGCTGCAACATTGCAACCCAACCGCCCTGAGTCGTGACATTCAGTGCATCGCTCTTATCGAACGCATACTTCTGATATTTGTCATCGCTTGAGGAATATGCCGCGCCGCGGAAAGTGTGAAGGGCAAAGTTATTACTGCCGGTATCACGGTGCTTAGGCAATTCGGTGGTTTGTTTCAGCTGACCGAACATAGTCAGGTCAAGCGGGGTTGCCGTGGTGTTGTTGATATTGTATTCAACGTTTACCGCGTAAGAGCCACGTTTGATCACGAAGGTTTTGGTATAAATTGCACCGTTTGCCGCCGTGTAAGTCATCGGAATGCGCAGTTCAGACTGACCTTCAGCCATCGTGAAGGTATCGGAGCTCGCCTGGAACAGAGGGCGTTCGCCGTTAGCCGGATTGTCTGGACCGTTTTTGCCTGTCAGGCCACTTTGTGCCTGATAGAGGAAATTAGGAGTCGTTTCTAATAACTGGAAAGGCTGGTCAGAACCCAAAGACGTCGGGTAAGCCTTCAGCAGAGCCTGCTCAATGTCGCCACCACGGGTGTTGATCGTTAATGACAGCACATCACTGTTAACTGTAATTAATTTGCCCTGTCCGCTATCAGGAACAGCCTGATTAGCAGCATCACCGTTTGCAGTGTTCGCAGTCTGTTGCGTGGTCTGGTTGGCCGGTTGCGGAGCGTGGTCCGTTTGCCATGCCTGCCAGATCATGAAAGACACGAACAGCAGAGCGATGAGGAAAAGATTGCGTTGCGAATCCATCGTTAGTGTTCTCTGTTATTGTCGGTTTTCGGCGGTACGGGGTCATCACCACCTGGGTTCAAAGGATGGCATTTTAATACGCGTTTCAAAGTCAACCAACTGCCTTTTAACATGCCAAAACGACCAATTGCTTCAATACCGTATTGAGAGCAGGTTGGTCGAAAGCGGCAATGTGGCCCGAGCAACGGACTGATGAATAACTGATAACCACGTATCAGCTTTATCAGGATGCGGGAGCCTGTCGGCAATGTCGACGCCATAATTTCTCCAACGCTTCCGTCAGCGCGCGATTATCTAAATCGGCGACACCCTTTTTGGCTACTACCACAAAATCCATCGACGGCAGCGTATGCTGATTCAAGCGGAAACTTTCGCGGGTGAGGCGTTTGATCCGATTGCGTTCATGTGCGCGTTTGACGTGTTTTTTTGCGACGGTGAGACCGATGCGGGGATGCCCCAGCTCGTTCAGGCGGCCGAGTATCGTGATTTGCGGCGTGCCAGCCCGTTGTGGCTGCTGGAAGACGAAAGTGAAATGACGGGGAGTTAACAAACGTAACTCCCTGGGAAAAGCGAGCTTAACCACTAAATAGGTTAGCTTTTATTACTTAGAAGCTGACAGACGGGTACGGCCTTTCGCACGACGGCGAGCCAGAACCTGACGACCATTTTTGGTGGCCATACGAGCACGGAAGCCGTGGCTACGGTTGCGCTTCAATACGGACGGTTGGAAAGTGCGTTTCATGGCGATTTCTACCTAAACTTAAATTATTACTGATCAGTAAACGCGAAGACATTTCGGCGAAAAAACGACCGGTGCCTTTGTCGCAACATATAAAGAAGCGGGATTGTAATAACTGTACAGTCCTGAGTCAATTTACATTGCCAGAAATGGTTCAAGTGTTTACCAGAATTGCCCGTGGTCACACCGCAATATCCATCTGGTTATGACCATCAGGAACACAGGCTTCACACGTAGGGCTGAGGATTATACGGACTCTGCCATAAATCGCAAGGATCCTCGGCTGATCCTTATCCACAGGCGTGAGATCTTCCTCGCAGAGTGTTGAAATTTAGCTCAGCGGACTCCTATTTTTTCAGCAGAGTGATGATTACATCGCCTAATTTAAAAAGGATCGGCTAAGCTTACCCACTTGCCGATTGCTGCCTGTGGATAAAAAGGATCTAAACTGTCAGGAAGGGGAGGATCTCTGTGCCGGATTGCGTTATGATCCGCCATTCCGATCGCGATCCCGGCTGGGATGCTTTCGACAAAAATCGCAAAAAGCGGTTCGCACGTGACTTTACGCCACTGACAGGGTGGTAAGAGAAATTTCCCCCATTGACGGGCGGAACGTGTGCCAAAAATCATGATTTAAAAAACATCCTGATCCTTTTCTTTTTTGATACTTGTTCGAGTGGAGTCCGCCGTGTCACTTTCGCTTTGGCAGCAATGTCTTGCCCGTTTGCAGGATGAACTACCTGCCACAGAATTCAGTATGTGGATACGCCCCCTGCAGGCGGAACTCAACGACAATACGTTGGCGCTGTATGCCCCGAATCGTTTTGTCCTGGATTGGGTTCGTGACAAATACCTAAACAATATTAACGGTTTGCTTAATGATTTCTGTGGCCCGGATGCACCGTTGCTGCGTTTTGAAGTCGGCAGCAAGCCGGTGATCCAGCGTGTCAGTCAGCCTGTCGCCGCCAGTGTCAGTTCCCAGGCTGCGCCTGCCATTCCGCGTCTGGCACCTTCCCGTCCAAGCTGGGATAGCTCACCGGCTCAGCCCGAGCTGTCCTATCGTTCTAACGTCAACCCGAAACATACCTTTGATAACTTCGTAGAAGGTAAATCTAACCAGCTGGCCCGCGCGGCGGCGCGTCAGGTGGCAGATAATCCGGGAGGCGCGTACAACCCGCTCTTCCTTTATGGTGGCACCGGTCTGGGTAAAACCCACTTATTGCATGCGGTCGGTAACGGCATCATGGCGCGTAAAGCCAATGCTAAAGTGGTGTACATGCATTCCGAGCGTTTTGTACAGGACATGGTCAAAGCCCTGCAAAACAACGCCATCGAAGAGTTCAAACGGTACTACCGTTCTGTCGATGCGTTGCTCATCGATGACATTCAGTTCTTTGCTAATAAAGAACGTTCTCAGGAAGAGTTTTTCCACACCTTTAATGCCCTGCTGGAAGGCAATCAGCAGATCATCCTGACCTCGGATCGTTATCCGAAAGAGATCAACGGGGTTGAAGATCGTCTGAAATCGCGTTTCGGCTGGGGACTGACGGTGGCGATCGAGCCGCCGGAATTAGAGACCCGCGTGGCGATCCTGATGAAAAAGGCGGACGAGAACGATATCCGGCTGCCGGGTGAAGTCGCCTTCTTTATTGCTAAACGTCTGCGCTCTAATGTGCGTGAGCTTGAAGGCGCACTGAACCGCGTGATCGCCAACGCCAACTTTACCGGCCGTGCGATCACTATCGACTTCGTTCGTGAAGCGTTGCGCGATTTGTTAGCGCTTCAGGAGAAGCTGGTCACTATCGATAATATTCAGAAAACAGTGGCCGAATATTATAAAATCAAGGTCGCTGACCTGCTTTCCAAACGGCGTTCCCGTTCGGTAGCCCGCCCACGCCAGATGGCGATGGCGCTGGCGAAAGAGCTGACCAACCACAGCCTGCCAGAAATCGGCGATGCGTTCGGTGGTCGGGACCATACCACGGTGTTGCACGCCTGCCGTAAAATAGAGCAGTTGCGTGAAGAAAGTCACGACATCAAAGAAGATTTCTCCAACTTAATCAGAACATTATCTTCCTAGCGCTATGAAATTTATTGTTGAACGTGAGCATTTGCTGAAACCACTGCAACAGGTCAGTAGCCCGCTGGGTGGACGACCAACGTTGCCTATTCTGGGTAACCTGTTATTACAGGTAACGGATGGCGCGCTGTCGCTGACCGGGACGGATTTGGAAATGGAGATGGTGGCGAAAGTCGCGCTGTCTCAGCCACATGAAGCGGGCGCCACCACGGTGCCGGCACGTAAATTCTTTGATATTTGCCGTGGATTGCCGGAAGGCGCGGAAATTTCCGTCGCTCTCGACGGCGATCGCATGCTGGTAAAATCAGGCCGCAGCCGTTTCTCGCTGTCGACTCTGCCAGCCACAGATTTCCCAAATCTGGATGACTGGCAAAGCGAAGTAGAATTCACCCTGCCGCAGGCTACGCTGAAACGCCTGATCGAAGCCACGCAGTTCTCCATGGCACATCAGGACGTTCGTTATTATTTAAACGGCATGCTGTTTGAAACCGAAGGTGAAGAGCTGCGTACTGTTGCGACCGACGGTCACCGTCTGGCGGTGTGTTCTATGTCAATCGGCCAGTCCCTGCCGTCGCATTCGGTGATCGTGCCTCGTAAAGGCGTGATGGAACTGGTGCGTCTGCTTGACGGCGGTGACACCACATTGCAGCTGCAAATCGGCAGCAATAATATCCGTGCTCACGTTGGCGATTTTATCTTTACCTCTAAGCTGGTTGACGGTCGCTTCCCGGATTATCGCCGCGTATTGCCGAAGAATCCGGACAAAACGCTGCAAGCCGGCTGTGATTTACTGAAACAGGCGTTTGCCCGCGCAGCGATTCTTTCTAATGAAAAATTCCGTGGCGTGCGTTTGTATGTCAGCCATAACCAGCTGAAAATCACCGCGAATAACCCGGAACAGGAAGAAGCAGAAGAAATTCTGGATGTCGGCTATGAAGGCACCGAAATGGAAATCGGTTTCAACGTCAGTTACGTACTGGATGTGCTCAACGCCCTCAAGTGCGAAGATGTGAATCTGCTGCTGACGGACTCTGTCTCCAGCGTGCAGATCGAAGACGCTGCGAGCCAGTCGGCCGCCTACGTCGTCATGCCAATGAGGCTCTGATCGGGCTGTCTTACTTGTCATTTTGCGCTTGGGCAGTGCTTGCAATGCTCACGTACCTGAGTACGCTCCGCTTGCTGTGCGCTGTCCGCACGCAAACTGACAGCGACGATGACGCCCTGGAATGGATGTAGATGGCCTTAACGCGCTTACTGATAAAAGATTTCCGCAACATCGAGGCGGCGGATTTGGATCCGTCGTCCGGTTTTAACTTTCTGGTTGGTCCCAATGGCAGCGGTAAAACCAGTGTGCTCGAAGCGGTATATACGCTGGGGCATGGCCGCGCTTTTCGCAGTTTGCAGGCAGGACGTGTTATCCGTCACGAGCAGCCGGAGTTTGTGCTCCATGCGCGTGTGGATGACGGCGGTGATCGCGAATTGTCGATTGGCCTGAGCAAAAGTCGTCAGGGCGACAGTAAAGTGCGCATTGATGGCAGTGACGGCCACAAAGTGTCGGAACTGGCCCAGATGCTGCCCATGCAACTTATCACACCCGAAGGCTTTACCCTGCTTAATGGCGGGCCGAAGTACCGGCGGGCGTTTATTGACTGGGGTTGTTTTCATCACGACCCCGGTTTTTTTATCGCCTGGAGCAACCTGCGACGGTTACTCAAGCAGCGCAACGCCGCGCTGCGACAGGTGAGTCGTTATGCGCAAATTCGTGCCTGGGATCAGGAACTGATCCCGTTAGCCGAACGCATTAGCGAATGGCGGGCGGCTTACAGCGACGCGATCGCAGCTGATATCAGCGCGACCTGCGCGCAATTCCTGCCTGAATTTGCCCTCAGTTTTTCTTTCCAGCGTGGATGGGACAAGGAAACTGAGTACGGCGAGTTGCTGGAGCGTAATTTTGAACGCGACAGAGCCTTAACCTATACCGCATCAGGCCCGCATAAAGCGGATTTCCGCATTCGTGCCGACGGCACGCCGGTGGAAGATTTACTGTCCCGCGGGCAGCTGAAATTACTGATGTGTGCGCTGAGACTGGCGCAGGGTGAGTTCCTCACCCGACAGAGCGGGCGGCGTTGCCTGTATCTTCTTGACGATTTTGCCTCCGAGCTGGACGCCGACCGACGTCGGTTGCTGGCCGATCGCCTGAAAGCCACCCGGGCACAGGTTTTTGTCAGTGCGATAAGCGCTGAGCAAGTGACCGATATGATGGGTGAAAAGGGCAAGATGTTCCGCGTGGAACAAGGTAAAATAGCCGTTCTATCACAGGACTAAAAATGAGCGAGAAACGTTGATGTCGAATTCTTATGACTCCTCAAGTATCAAGGTATTAAAAGGGCTGGACGCGGTGCGTAAGCGCCCCGGCATGTATATCGGCGATACCGATGACGGCACTGGTCTGCACCACATGGTATTCGAGGTTGTGGACAACGCTATCGACGAAGCCCTCGCGGGCCACTGTAAAGAGATTCAGGTCACGATCCATGCGGATAACTCTGTTTCCGTACAGGATGATGGTCGTGGTATTCCGACCGGCATTCATGAAGAAGAGGGCGTTTCTGCTGCTCAGGTCATCATGACCGTGCTTCATGCTGGCGGTAAATTCGACGATAACTCGTATAAAGTCTCCGGCGGCCTGCATGGCGTGGGTGTTTCCGTCGTTAACGCCTTGTCAGAAAAACTGGAACTGGTTATCCGCCGTGAAGGCAAAGTGCACACCCAGACTTATGTGCATGGCGAGCCTCAGGATCCGCTGAAAGTCATTGGCGATACTGACGTAACCGGTACCACGGTACGTTTCTGGCCGAGTTTCCAGACCTTCACGAATCACACTGAATTCGAGTATGACATCCTGGCAAAACGCCTGCGTGAACTGTCATTCCTGAACTCCGGTGTGGCAATCCGTTTGCTGGATAAACGTGATGGTAAGAATGATCATTTCCATTATGAGGGCGGTATCAAAGCCTTCGTGGAATACCTGAACAAGAACAAAACCCCAATCCACCCGACCGTATTCTATTTCTCTACGGTTAAGGACGATATTGGTGTTGAGATTGCATTGCAGTGGAATGACGGTTTCCAGGAAAACATTTACTGCTTCACCAACAATATTCCACAGCGTGATGGCGGGACTCACTTAGCCGGTTTCCGTTCGGCGATGACCCGTACCCTGAACGCCTACATGGATAAAGAAGGTTACAGCAAGAAATCCAAAATCAGTGCCACCGGTGACGATGCCCGTGAAGGCCTGATTGCTGTTGTTTCTGTTAAGGTGCCTGATCCTAAGTTCTCTTCACAGACCAAAGACAAACTGGTTTCTTCAGAAGTGAAAACGGCTGTTGAAACGCTGATGAACGAAAAGCTGGTGGATTACCTGATGGAAAACCCGTCAGACGCCAAAATCGTTGTCGGTAAAATCATTGATGCGGCGCGCGCCCGTGAAGCGGCCCGCAAAGCGCGTGAAATGACCCGCCGTAAAGGCGCGCTGGATCTGGCTGGCTTGCCAGGCAAACTGGCGGATTGTCAGGAACGTGACCCGGCTCATTCCGAACTGTACTTAGTGGAAGGGGACTCTGCGGGCGGCTCT
This sequence comes from Rahnella perminowiae, assembly GCF_019049755.1. GTDB lineage: Bacteria > Pseudomonadota > Gammaproteobacteria > Enterobacterales > Enterobacteriaceae > Rahnella > Rahnella perminowiae. Next base: position 6,782 of record NZ_JAFMOS010000639.1, on the reverse strand, counting down.
GCAAAACAAGGCCGTAACCGTAAGAACCAGGCGATTCTGCCGTTGAAAGGTAAAATCCTCAACGTAGAGAAAGCGCGCTTCGACAAAATGCTCTCTTCGCAGGAAGTCGCGACACTGATTACTGCGCTCGGTTGCGGCATTGGTCGTGACGAATACAATCCGGACAAACTGCGCTATCACAGCATCATCATCATGACCGATGCCGACGTCGATGGTTCACACATCCGTACTCTGCTGCTGACTTTCTTCTACCGTCAGATGCCTGAAATTGTAGAACGTGGTCATGTGTTTATCGCACAACCGCCGTTGTACAAAGTGAAAAAAGGTAAGCAGGAACAGTATATTAAAGATGACGAAGCCATGGATCAGTATCAGATTTCCATCGCGATGGACGGGGCAACGTTACATGCCAACGCCCATGCACCGGCCCTGGCGGGTGAACCGCTGGAGAAACTGGTGGCTGAACATCACAGCGTGCAGAAAATGATTGGCCGTATGGAACGTCGTTATCCGCGTGCTCTGCTGAATAACCTGATCTATCAGCCAACGCTGCCGGGGTCTGATCTGACTGATCAGGCGAAAGTTCAGGCCTGGATGGAATCGCTGGTCGCGCGTCTCAATGAGAAAGAGCAGCACGGCAGTTCTTACAGCGCGATCGTGCGTGAAAACCGCGAACATCAGCTGTTCGAACCGGTTCTGCGTATCCGTACGCACGGTGTCGATACGGATTACGATCTGGATGCTGACTTCATCCAGGGCGGCGAATACCGCAAAATCTGTGCACTGGGTGAACAGCTTCGCGGCCTGATCGAAGAAGATGCCTTCATCGAACGTGGCGAACGCCGTCAGCCAGTGACCAGCTTCGAGCAGGCCCTGGAATGGCTGGTGAAAGAGTCCCGTCGTGGCCTGTCGATTCAGCGATACAAAGGTCTGGGCGAGATGAACCCTGATCAGCTGTGGGAAACCACCATGGATCCTGAGCAACGTCGCATGTTACGTGTGACGGTGAAAGATGCCATCGCGGCTGACCAGTTGTTCACCACGCTGATGGGCGATGCGGTTGAACCGCGTCGCGCCTTTATCGAAGAGAACGCCCTGAAAGCGGCCAATATTGATATCTGATCAAGGCATGAGCTGATAAAAAGTCCGAACCGGGAAACCGTTTCGGACTTTTTTTTCGTCTGACGCACCCCGCATTCCGGCTGGCTTTACAGCGGGTAATCGCGTTAGCATTGAGCAAGATTTCTTAAACTCTGAGGATGCTATGGCTATTGAATTAATTGCAATTGATATGGACGGGACGTTGCTCAATCCGCAGCATGAAGTGACACCCGCCGTTAAAAAAGCGTTGTCAGAAGCACGGGCGAAAGGTGTGCAAATCGTTCTGGCGACCGGCCGTCCTTTTATCGGTGTACAGCGCTATCTGATGGAACTGGATTTACAGCAGGACGGTTGTTATTGCATCACCAATAATGGCGCGCTGGTGCATAATGCCAAAGATGGCAGCGTGATCGCCGAAATAGCCCTCAGAATTGATGATTATCATTACTTCGAACAACTCGCCCGTCAGCTTGGTGTGCATTTCCATGCCCTGACAAAAAATGATCTGTTTACCGCTAACCGTCATATCAGCAAATACAGCGTACATGAATCCTACACCACCGGCATTCCGCTGCAATTCTGTCCGGCAGAGGAAATGGATCCGGCGCTCACGTTCCCGAAAGTGATGATGATTGATGATCCGCAACTGCTGGACCGCGCTATCAGCCAGCTTCCTGCTGAGGCAAAAGAACGCTACACCATCATGAAAAGCTCGCCGTATTTCCTTGAAATCCTTGATAAGCGCGTGAATAAAGGCGAAGGCGTGAAGGCACTGGCAGAAAAACTGGGTATTGCGCGTGCGAGTGTGATGACGCTCGGCGACCAGGAAAATGACATTGCGATGCTGGAATATGCCGGGATTGGCGTTGCGATGGGAAATGCGCTGGACAGCGTAAAAGCCGTCAGCCAGTTCGTCACCAAAACGAACACTGAAGACGGTGTGGCGTTTGCAATCGAGAAGTTCGTTCTGAACGTCTGAACCTGTAAGGCAGAAGGAGCCACGCGGCCATGGAAAAACAATTAACTTCTGATGCCCGCGGGCATCAGCTGACTAACATTAACGTCTGGACGCCGGACAGCCAGTGGCTGGCGTATGACGTGCGCCCGCATGGTGGTTCTTTTACCGGCTCAACCATTGAGCGGGTGAATGTCGAAACGGCTGAGGTACAAGTGCTTTATCAGGCACATCACGGCGCACACGTGGGTGTGGTAACCGTCAGCCCGGATCTGCCTGCCCGTTATGCGTTTATTCATGGCCCGGAAAATCCGGATGAAAGCTGGCAGTATGATTTTCATCACCGTCGCGGTGTCATCGTCTCAGAGCCTGCAGGCGAAAAGGCCGTGACGCTGGATGCGATGGACATCACCGCCCCTTTTACCGCCGGAGCCCTGCGCGGTGGCTCACATGTTCACGTATTCAGCCCGGACGGTTCGCGTCTGAGTTTTACCTATAATGACCATGTGTTGCATGAACGTGCGCCGGCACTCGACCTGCGTAATGTTGGCGTCGCTGTTTCAGGTTATCCGGTAGTTTCTCCAAAACATCACCCGCGTGAATACGATGGAAGCCATTTCAGCGTTCTGGTTAGCAAAACTACGCCCTGTCCTCAGCCCGGCAGCGATGAAATCAACCGGGCTTATGAAGAGGGCTGGATCGGGCATGAAGGCTATCTGAAACCGGATGGCAGCCGTCAGCGATGGGCACTGGCCTTTATCGGCGATACTCTTTCCGCCCGCGGCGAAAAACATCCTGAAGTCTATGTGGTGGATTTGCCACACCATGATCAGGATTACCGTCAGTCGGGTGATAAACCTTTGCAGGGCACACCGGAAACGCTGCCCGCGCCCCCTTCAGGCGTAAAGCAAAGGCGCATCACCTTTACTGAAAACGGCATCGCTACCCAGCCACGCCACTGGCTACGCACATCGCCGGATGGCGAACAGATTGCGTTTCTGATGAAAGACCAAAACGGAGTCGTGCAGGTCTGGACGGTTTCACCGAACGGGGGCGAACCGGTGCAAATCAGCCATACCGGGCAGGGGGTTCAGTCTGCGTTCAGCTGGAGTCCTGATGGAAAATCGCTGGCACTGGTATGCGATAACAGCGTGATGCGTCTTGATGTTAAAAGCGGAGAAATGCAGCGGTTAACGCAGAGAACGGAGATTACGCCTTGCGCCGATGCGGTCGTGTATTCACCGGATGGCAGCAAAGTGGCGTTTATGCGCCAGTGTGGGAAATTCGCTCAGATTTTTGTTACCGACGCTCAGTAGCTCTTTTAGTAAACCGGCCAGGGTTTGAAACGGTCCCATAATGTTGGCCGGTTTTTTACGCTTATTTTTTATGCGCCGAAGACTTGTGACCGCGATCGGTGGTGGTCATGGGCGGGATGTGATCAATATCGACACCGTTGCTCAACGCAATATTGTGTTCTTCACTGGCTTTGACGCGATCCCGCGTCGTCACTTTTCCGCTACGAAAGTAATCATAAGGCAACAATACCGTATCCAGCACTGCGCTGAACGGCAAATCAATTAACAGCAGCGGCGTCATCGCCCAGCTGGTTTCATCACTTTTTATCATATTTACATCAGCGCGTGCGCCTGAATAATATCCGGTATCGCCACCTGTATGGCTCATTACGCTGGAGCAACCGCTCGTCGCTAAAAAAACACATCCTGTCATCAGCGGCGTTAATGCAAATTTCATCATGTTAGAACTCATCTTATGCTGTCAGGCTGAGCTTGTACGTCAAGGTGACTTATACCACTCAGCACAAAAAATTAACAAAGCAAGCTGTAGCTCTGTGGCTGCGATCCCATTAAGTGTAATTACTATTTGAAATATTGCAGGAATCTGCCTGCTCTCTCTGTCTTTTCGCTCCGGTCCGTTATGTATTTTGGCCTTCATCATATAAACCACAGCCAAATTTTTTGTTTTTTCTGGCTTGAAAATTTTCCTTTCGTCTCCATTTTTACTGTACGACGCAGGAGGAGAAACGCCGGAAGGGTTTTTCAGTCATCACTGTGTCGCGGGTCGGTCCGCCAGGAGGACGACTCAACAATACTCGCTGAATATCAGGAGAAGTTGTCATGCGTAATTTTGATTTATCCCCGTTATACCGTTCTGCCATTGGTTTTGACCGTTTGTTTAATCTTATCGAATCGGGTCAGAATCAGGGTGGCGGCTATCCCCCATATAATGTCGAGCTGGTTGACGAAAACCATTACCGGATTGCTATCGCAGTTGCAGGTTTTGCCGAATCAGAGCTGGACATTACTGCGCATGACAACATGCTGCTGGTCAAAGGTGCGCATGCACCCGCCGACACCGGGCGGACCTATTTATATCAGGGCATTGCCGAACGTAATTTCGAACGCAAATTTCAGCTGGCGGAGCATATTCAAATAAAAGCCGCCAATTTGTCGAACGGTTTGCTGTATATCGATCTGGAACGTGTCGTTCCTGAATCGTCCAAACCACGGCGTATCGAAATCCGCTGATTTAGCGGCAATAAATCACCAGCGGCTATCTTTACTGACCGCCAGAAAATGAAAAAGTTTAGGCTCGCCGTCAGGGGGCTGTACCGTCACATCCAAAACGGATGATGGCATTAATCATCTCGCTTCAAAGAAGGAGTTACATTATGCGTAATTATGATATTTCCCCATTGCTGCGTCAGTGGATTGGTTTCGATAAATTAGCCAGTTCAATGCAGGGGGCCGATCAGGTTTTCCCTCCTTACAATATTGAAAAGTCGGATGACAACCATTACCGCATTTCACTGGCGCTGGCGGGTTTCCAGCAAAGTGAACTGAATATTGAAGTCGAAGGGCCACGATTAACGGTCAGCGGCACACCGGCTCAGCCGGAAACGCAGGTGGAATATCTGCATCAGGGGTTAGTGATTAAGCCTTTCACCCTGAGTTTCACGCTGGCAGAGCATATGCACGTTTCGGCCGCTGAATTTACCCATGGCCTGCTGCATATCAATCTGGTGCGCGAAGTACCGGAAGCGCTGCAACCACAAAAAATCGCGATCGGCACTGAGAAACCAGCGCTGGAAAACCAGTCTGAATAAGACGGTTTCAGCCCAATAAAGAAAGGGAGGACATTAATATGTCCTCCCTTTTTCTTTGTGCCGACCCGTTCTCAATAAATCGCGCTCAGTTACTGATTTTCGGCGTGTGCTTTTTCCACTTCTTCGGCCAAAATTTGCACGCCGCGCTCGATCTGCTCGGCGTCAGGGACGTAGTTCATTCGCATACACTGATGGGTATGTGGCCACGGGTGTTCCAGCCCCGGGAAGAAGTAATCGCCCGGCACCATCAGTACGCCGCGTTGTTTCAGCCGCTGATACAACACTTCTGTGGTGATCGGCAAATCCTTAAACCACAGCCACAGGAAAATCGCGCCTTCCGGTTTGTGGATCAGACAACGTTCTTCCGGCAGGTAACGGCGCAGCGTGGCAATGGTTTCCTGTACGCGCTGATAGTAGAACGGTTTGATCACCTCTTCAGAGAGGCGCAATAAATCGCCGCGTACAATCATCTCATGGGCGATGGCCGGGCCGACGCTGCCCGGCGACAGGCTGATAATGCCGTTCATATTGCTAATCGCTTTGATGATTTTCTCATCGGCAATCACGATACCGCAACGGGAACCCGGCAGGCCGAGTTTTGACAGGCTCATGCACAGGATAATATTCGGGTTCCACAGTGGCGTGGCGTCGGTAAATACAATGCCGGGGAACGGTACACCATAGGCATTATCGATTAATAACGGAATATCTTTCTGCTGCGCCAGTGCATCGAGCCGGATCAGTTCTTCGTCAGTAATGACGTTACCGGTCGGGTTGGTCGGGCGGGAAACACAGATCAGGCCGATGTCATCGGTGATATTCAGGTGATCGAAATCGACGTGATATTTGAACTGGCCTTCCGGCAGTAATTCGATGTTAGGCTTGGCCGACACAAACAGATTTTCATCCAGACCGGCGTCGGCATAACCGAGATATTCCGGTGCCAGCGGGAACAACACTTTTGACATACTGCCGTCGGCGCGACGTCCGGCGAACAGGTTGAACAAATAAAAGAAAGCACTCTGGCTGCCGTTGGTCAGCGCAATATTTTGCGCATCAAGCTGCCAGCCCAGTTCTTTCTGTAACATTTCTGCCAGCGCATGTCGCAACACATCTTTGCCCTGCGGCCCGTCGTAATTGCACAGCGCTTCGGTCAGCTTGCCTGCGGCCAGCATATCTGTCAGCAGCGTCTGGAAATAATCCTGCATCTCAGGAATTTGCGCCGGATTTCCGCCGCCCAGCATCACCGCGCCAGGGGTGCGTAAACCGTCATTCATATCGCCCATCAGACGTGTGATACCTGAAAAACGAGTAAATTTGTCACCGAAAGCAGAAAACGTCATAGAAAGCTTTGTATGTTATCGAAATGTGATGACCACCATAACGTCTGCGGCCGGGCAGTGCAATCCGACCACCGGGGTTTAACGCAGCATTTCCTTTCAGAGTGTTACAGGAATGAGTGGGATAAATTATGTCAGGAAATTATATATACCCCTGACCTTATTATGATTTGCTTACTGACAGAGTAATAAAACTCGCCTGTGTTTTCATTTTTACGAATGGCATAATTATTATTCGAAAATACATAAGCCAGGTTAATAC
>NZ_JAFMOS010000558.1 GCF_019049755.1 Rahnella perminowiae | reverse complement strand
CTATAAATTAGCACAATTAACCATTAAGACTCAGGTGCTATACGGTAATACCCCACCACAGACCGCTTTAATACTGTTTTTCACCAAAACGGTGCACAGCCCTTCTCATGCCCTTTGCGGGAGAGTAAATTGACCCCTTCGCACTGTTCTACGGTCGCTCGGCACCAGGGAAGAACAGGCTTTACTGCAAAAGGCTCTCACTTACATGTCCCCGATTGAAAAATCCCGCAAACTGGACAACGTCTGTTATGACATTCGCGGCCCGGTGCTCAAAGAAGCAAAACGTCTTGAAGAAGAAGGTAATAAAGTCCTCAAGCTGAACATCGGCAACCCCGCGCCATTCGGTTTTGATGCGCCTGATGAAATCCTGGTCGATGTCATCCGCAATCTGCCAACCGCGCAAGGTTATTGTGATTCGAAAGGCCTGTTTTCTGCACGTAAAGCGATCATGCAGCATTATCAGGCGCGCGATATGCGTGACATCACGGTTGAAGATATCTATATCGGCAACGGTGTTTCAGAGCTGATTGTTCAGTCCATGCAGGCACTGCTTAATACCGGTGACGAAATGTTAGTCCCTGCGCCCGACTACCCGTTGTGGACAGCAGCCGTTTCGTTATCAGGCGGTAATGCTGTGCATTATCTGTGTGATGAAGGGGCGGACTGGTTCCCTGACATTGCCGATATTCGTGACAAAATCACACCGCGTACCCGTGGCATTGTGATTATCAACCCGAATAACCCGACCGGCGCCGTATACAGTAAAGAATTACTGATGCAGATTGTGGATATCGCCCGGGAACATAATCTGATTATTTTTGCCGACGAAATTTACGACAAGATCCTGTATGACGAAGCCCGGCACATCTCCATCGCCTCCCTGGCACCGGATTTACTGACGGTCACCTTTAACGGTCTGTCAAAAACCTACCGCGTAGCCGGTTTCCGTCAGGGCTGGATGGTTCTGAACGGACCGAAGAAACATGCGAAAGGTTATATTGAAGGTCTGGAAATGTTGGCCTCGATGCGCCTTTGCGCCAATGTGCCGATGCAACATGCCATTCAGACTGCACTGGGCGGCTATCAGAGCATCAGCGAGTTTATTCAGCCGGGCGGACGCCTGGTCGAACAACGCGATCGTGCATGGGAACTGATCAATGAAATTCCAGGCGTTTCCTGCGTGAAACCAAAGGGCGCCCTGTATATGTTCCCGCGCATTGACGCCAAACGTTTCAACATCCATGACGATCAGAAAATGGTGCTCGACTTACTGTTACAGCAAAAGGTATTGCTGGTTCAGGGTTCTGCGTTCAACTGGCCGTATCCGGATCATGTACGTATCGTGACGCTGCCACGTGTGGATGAGTTGGAAATGGCTGTCAATAAACTGGGACGTTTCCTCGAAACCTATCGCCAGTAATGAAGCCAGGGCGCTGACGACAGCGCCCTTTCGCCTTTCCTTTCAATTTCCGCATTTGCATAACGGTTTCGCACTGCTCACAATAGTCATTCATTCACCGCAGTAATCGAGAGTGTTATGAATCAGAGCCATTTTTTCGCCCACCTTTCCCGCCTTAAACTGATCAGCCGCTGGCCGCTGATGCGCAATGTCCGTACTGAAAACGTGTCGGAGCACAGTCTGCAAGTCGCTTTCGTCGCCCATGCTTTAGCCGTGATCAAGAACCGTAAATTCAATGGCAATCTGAGTGCGGAACGCGTTGCTCTGCTCGCCATGTACCACGATGCCAGCGAAGTGCTTACCGGAGATATGCCGACGCCAATCAAGTATTACAATCCGCAGATTGCCCATGAGTACAAAAAGATTGAGAAAATTGCCCAGCAGAAACTGATTGAAATGCTGCCGAAGGAATTACAGGAGGATTTCCGCCCGCTGATTGACGAACATTATTATACGGAAGAAGAAAAACTGACCGTAAAACAGGCTGATGCGCTGTGCGCCTATCTGAAATGTCTGGAGGAATTATCGGCAGGCAATAACGAATTCACCCTGGCGAAAGCCCGTCTGGAGAAAACGCTGGCAGACAGAAAAAGCCCGGAAATGGATTACTTTATGGAAGTCTTCATTCCGAGTTTCAGCCTCTCGCTGGACGAAATCAGTCTCGATTCGCCGCTCTGAACCTGCGATCAGAACGGGAATAAGACAGGTACCAGAAATATGCTGACGACCATCACCAGCAAAGTGAACGGTACACCGATGCGGAGAAAGTCGCCAAACTGATAGTTGCCCGGCACCATAACCAGCGTATTTACCGGTGACGATACCGGTGTCATAAAAGCGGCAGAAGCCGCAATAGCAATAATCATGGTGAACGGGTACGGTGATACCCCCATCTGGTGTGCCGCCGCAATAGCAATCGGCGCCATCAGGACAGCCGTTGCAGTATTAGAAATAAACAGCCCGATGCTTGCACAGAGAATGAATAAGCTCAGCAACATTACATACGGGCCATAGCCGCCGCTTATCTCCATTAATCCCTTCACAATCAGTGCCACACCGCCGGTTTTCTGCAGAGCCAGCGCAAAAGGCATCATCCCGACGATCAGCAGCAAACTAGGCCAGTGAATGGCTTTATAAGCACTTTCCATCGTGATGCAACGGAATTTACCCATCAGAATACAGGCAATAATGGCGGCGATAGCGTTAGGCACATCATCGGTGAGCATCAGCGCCACCATCAGCGCCAGACAAAACAGCGCATGGGGTGCCTGGCTCAGAGCGGGCGCGACTTCATCCACTTCAGCGGGAAGATTAAGTACAATGAAATCATGCATTTGTTGCTGAAGCTGGCGGATCAGCTTCCAGTCGCCAATCACCAGCAGCATATCGCCCAGCTGCAATTCCTCATCCACCAGTTTTCCCTCCAGCGCTTCACCCTGGCGGCGGATACCCACAACATTTAAGCCATAGGTGGAGCGGAATGCCACATCACGCAGCGTTTTGCCGAGCAGTTCGGAATCGGGAATTAATGACACTTCGGCCATCCCGACATCCCGCGATTGCTCAGAAAAATACTCACCACGTAGCACCATAGGCTCGAGCATTTCGTCAGTGCAAAATTGTCTGATGGAGATGTCAGGATCCGACATATCGAGCAGTAACACATCGCGGGCAAACAGTTCCGTATTCCCCGTCGCGCTGACCATCACACGGCGAAATTTACGCCAGCGTTCAATGCCTACGACGTTCGCGCCGTAACGGGAACGCAGATGCACATCATCAAGTGTACGCCCGACCAAAGGCGAACCGGGGCGGATAGTGACGCGACGCGCACGGCCGGTCAGATGATAATCACGGATCAAATCCCGGAAAGTTCGCCGCTTCCAGTGTTGCTGACCTCGTGCCGCATCTTCTGATGACAGCCAGCGACGGGCAATCAGCATATATCCGATACCCATTATCAGTACCACCAGTCCCACCGGGGTGACGCCGAAGAAACCAAAACCGTCGAATCCCTCACGCAACAGTTCGCTGTTGACTACCATGTTCGGCGGCGTAGCGACTAATGTCATCATACCGCTGATAAGCCCGGCGAAACTCAGCGGCATCATCAGTCGTGCGGGAGAGGTTTTCATGCGCGCCGAGACGCTCATCACCACAGGAATGAAGATCGCGACCACGCCGGTTGAACTCATAAAAGCGCCCAGACCTGCGACGGTAAGCATCAGCAAAACCAGCATCCGCGTTTCACTGTTGCCCGCCACTTTCATCAGCCAGTCACCGACCTGATACGCCACACCGGTTCTCACCAGCCCGTGGCCGACCACAAACAGCGCCGCGATCAAAATAACGTTCGGATCACTGAATCCGGCCAGTGCTTCATTGATAGTCAGCGTGCCGCTGAGCACAAAAGCAATAATGACCAGTAAAGCAACAATATCCATTCGCAGCGTATTGCGTGCAAACAGCATCATCGCAATAGCCAGCAACGTGACGACCCAAAGCAATTCACCGGTCAAAACACACTCCATTTGCGTTGAGATTGAGAGGCAGGAACGGGTACCAGAATGGCATAAAAAAACCCCGCACAGGCGGGGTTTATATCAATTTAAACAGGGAAATTGTGTTTTTTCTGACCTTAACGCAGACTGACTTTCACACCTTCGCCGGTACGGCTGATCAGCAGAACTTCCAATGTCGTCAGGTCGAAATCGACATTTTCAATCCCGGGCGTATCGTCCGGTGCGTTTACAGCAATGACTTTGCAGCCCGCGGCCAGCCCGGCCATCACACCGGCGGCGGCATCTTCAACCACCACGCAATCTTCCGGTGCCAGACCCAAACGTTCTGCTCCCAGCAAATAGGCGTCAGGCTGTGGTTTGCCATGTTTGACCTGTTCAGCGGTGATAAACACTTCAGGCTCAGGCAAATGCGCCGCTTTATGGCGCGCGCTGGCGACAGGCAAGGAACCGGATGTCACAATTGCCCAGGGAATATTCTGCCGGTTGAGTTCACTTAACAGCAAATGGGCGCCGGGAAGCGCGGCTACCCCCTCGGTGTCCGTGGCTTCAATCTGTTCCAGCTTCAGAAACTCTTTTTGAATCGCTTCTTCACTTTCACCCGCCATAAAATGACGCAAAGAAGTGATCGCCTGCTTGCCATGAATAAACGCCAGTACATCCTGGGGGCTGATGCCCCGGCTAAGCGCCCAGTTCACCCAGGCACGCTCAACTGCAGGTAATGAATCAACTAACGTTCCATCAAGGTCGAACAAAAAACCCTTACAAAGCACAGGCGACTCCTTTAAGTATTGACATCAGGCATTGATAATTTGCGCGATCTCTACCGCACTCAGATGATACTGACGCGGGCACGACTGCCAGACCGCCAGCATACGCTGGTATTTATCCCACATTTTGGTCTGCGAGTTAAACCCGTGAGTGCCTGCATCAAAATCGGTGTAACGTCCTTCGGTGTTCACCATAAAGCGAACATAGCTTAAATAGCGGGATTCCGTTGCGGCATCAAAACCCAGAAAATCAATACGGCGGCGATCCAAATCTTGCGTATCTTTCAAATGGGTCCAGGACACCTGCATCGCATGATGCATTTCCATGATATTAATCACTGTGCGACAGGTTTCCTCCGGCAATTCGCCGAAATCTCTGTCCAGCTCGCGCATTTGCAAACCAAAACCCCGTTCTACAACGGTTTGTAACCGGCGATAGCGTTCCGCATTATCGGGATCCAGCATGGTCATCATTTTGTATTGATTGGACAAAATCAGGCGTTGAGCGTTCGTCATTTCCATCGTGAAAATCCTCATGTCTGCATAATGCGCAAAGCATGGCATAGCGCAAAGTTCTGCGAAATCGCAAGCACACCATTCTTTGATTTGAGTCGGGATCTCACCTGAAATAATCACCGGGGAGATTTCCCCGGCGAGATACGACTTATGAAAGATTGTCATTGATGACAGGCGCAGCAAGCGGGGAAACCAGGCTTACAGATCGTCTAAGAAGGTTTTGTCCAGCTGTTTGAACGCGCGCTTAAGGACATCAGCCAGTGACTGGTACGTCGGCGTACCTTCAATCGGTGCCAGTGCCAGTCCGGATTCAGCGAGCTTGTTGCGTACATCATGGAACCAGCCGAGTAATCCCGGCGGCAGCGGCGTCAGAGAACGGCGACCCAGCCACCATAATCCTTGCATCGGCAGGCTGCAGGCAAAAATCGCCGTGGCGACGGCCAGACCGAGTTGTCCACCTAAAGCGATTTGCCACGTCAGGGTAAAGACCGCTACCGGCGGCATGATGCGCACGGCGAAACGCGTAGCCGTAGAAATCCGGTTCTCGGGAAACATCGGAGCCAGGCGCTTATCTGACGGCCATGTCTTCATATAGTGCTGCCCGCGCTGGAATACCTGGAACCAGCCTACGGAGCCTGTTGGCTTACTCGTCATCGTTGCACCTCAACTTCGCGTATAAAATTTAAAAAATAGTTGTAAAACACAAACTGGAGTTTACCACGATAAAATATATTTTGTTTTTGCTGGCACCTGTCGGTATTCTATCGCAGCCTCGCAACCCTCTCAGGTAACGGGATCAATATAAAGTTGGGGTGAAAGCGGTGAATTGCAATCTTTCATCCCCATAATAAGCATAGTGCCTCGGTCTGAGAGGATTTGTAATTAGTTATTGTATTTTTTGTTAGTGTTTTTACTGATTAGTAACATCCTGAAGACGTGTAAACCGAAATATACAGTGCTGTTTACTGATTTATTTCTGTTATCCGGACGCTTAAAAAAACCAAAGCCCGGCGATTCTTCAGCTTTTTCATCGTCATGTCCGTTTTGGCTCTCTGGCATGATGTTAATCATAATTGTCGCCGCCATTATGCGCTACGCTTGATGTCAGACTGACGATTTATTAACCACGTGTATTGTTTTTTTAAACAGCACCAACAATAAATAGGTACTTCCATGTCGAGTAAGCTTGTACTGGTTCTTAACTGTGGTAGTTCTTCCCTCAAGTTTGCCATCATTGATGCTGCAAACGGCGAAGAGCACATTTCAGGTTTAGCCGAATGTTTCCATCTGCCAGAAGCGCGCATTAAATGGAAAATGGACGGTGGCAAAGAAGAAGCCGCTTTGGGTGCGGGTGCCGCACACAGTGAAGCGTTGAAATTCATCGTTAATAACATTCTGAGCAAAAAACCTGAGCTGTCCGCAGAACTGGTTGCGATCGGCCACCGCATCGTTCATGGCGGCGAAAAGCTGACCAAATCAATGCTGATCAACGACGCGGTTATTGAGGGTATCAAAGAATCTATTCCGTTTGCGCCGCTGCATAATCCGGCTCACCTGATCGGTATCGATGAAGCCCTGAAATCATTCCCTAAACTGGCTGATAAAAACGTTGCCGTTTTCGACACGGCTTTCCATCAGACAATGCCAGAAGAATCCTACCTCTACGCACTGCCGTACAGCCTGTATAAAGATCATCACGTCCGTCGTTATGGCGCACACGGCACCAGTCACTTCTACGTGACACAGGAAGCCGCAAAAATGTTGAACAAACCCGTGGAAGAAGTGAACCTGATCACTTGCCACCTGGGTAACGGCGGTTCTGTCAGTGCAATCCGTAACGGTCAATGTGTTGATACCTCCATGGGCCTGACCCCGCTGGAAGGTCTGGTGATGGGTACCCGCAGCGGTGACATCGACCCGGCCATCATCTTCCATCTGCACGATTCACTGGGCATGAGCGTTGATCAAATCAACAAAATGTTGACCAAAGAATCAGGTCTGCTGGGCCTGACTGAAGTCACCAGTGACTGCCGTTATGTTGAAGATAACTACACCACCAAAGCAGATGCTAAACGTGCCATGGACGTCTTCTGCCACCGTCTGGCGAAATACATCGGTGCATATACCTCATTGATGGAAGGCCGTCTGGATGCCGTCGTATTCACCGGTGGTATCGGTGAAAACGCTGCAATGGTTCGCGAACTGTCGCTGGCTAAACTGGGTCTGCTGGGCTTTGAAGTGGATCACGAACGTAACCTGGCTGCGCGTTTTGGCAAATCCGGGGCGATCAACAAAGAAGGCACCCGCGCCGCTCTGGTTATTCCAACCAACGAAGAGCTGGTGATTGCACAAGACGCCGCGCGTCTGACTGCATAATTCGATTCAAGACTGCCCGCGTAATGCGGGCAATTTTTCACTTATAGGCAAACGCCGCCCGTTTGGACGCACCGCGCAGGATAATCATCGCGCTTATGCTGATCATTATCCTCTCTGTACAAACCTGCGAAGGTCCCTGCCTGGCAACCGTTAAAGAGGTTTAGCCGTGTCCCGTACAATTATGTTGATCCCTACAGGCACCAGCGTCGGTCTGACCAGCGTCAGCCTGGGCGTGATCCGTGCCATGGAACAAAAAGGCGTCAGCCTGAGTATCTTCAAGCCTATCGCCCAACCGCGTACTGGCGGAGATGCTCCTGACCAAACCACCACCATTATTCGTGCTAACTCCAGCGTGACCGCTGCAGAACCGCTGAAAATGAGCCATGTGGAAACCTTGCTGAGCTCAAACCAGCAAGACGTACTGATGGAAGAAATCATCGCGCGTTATCATGAAAATACCAAAGATGCGGAAGTGGTGCTGGTTGAAGGCTTAGTGCCTACCCGTAAACACCAGTTCGCCAATGCGCTGAACTATGAAATTGCCAAAACCCTGAATGCAGAAATCGTCTTTGTGCTGGCGCTGGGCAATGATTCTCCTGCACAGTTGAAAGAACGTATCGAACTGGCCCGTTCCAGCTTCGGTGGCAGCAAGAACAAAAATATCACCGGCGTAATCATTAACAAACTGAATGCACCGGTTGACGATCAGGGTCGTACACGTCCTGACCTGTCCGAAATCTTTGATGATTCCACCAAAGCCAGCGTGGCGAATATCGACCCGACCCAGTTGTTCGCTAACAGCCCGCTACCGGTTCTTGGCTGCATTCCCTGGAGCTTCGAGCTGATTGCCACCCGCGCAATCGACATGGCTAAGCATCTGAACGCGCGTATTATCAACGAAGGCGATGTGAAAACCCGCCGCGTGAAATCCGTAACATTCTGTGCACGCAGCATTCCGCATATGCTGGAGCATTTCCGTCCGGGCTCTCTGCTGGTGACCTCTGCTGATCGTCCTGACGTGCTGGTTTCAGCCTGTCTGGCCGCCATGAACGGCGTGGAAATTGGCGCTATCCTGCTGACCGGTGGTTATGAGATCGACGAACGCATCAACAGCCTGTGTGAACGTGCCTTCCAGACCGGCCTGCCTGTCTTTATGGTAGAAACCAACACCTGGCAGACCTCCCTGAGCCTGCAGAGCTTTAATCTGGAAGTACCTGCAGATGACCATCAGCGTGTAGAGAAACTGCAACAGTACGTGGCGTCTCACATTAACGCTGACTGGATCAACTCCCTGAGCGCACATTCCGAACGTTCACGCCGTCTGTCACCGCCGGCATTCCGCTATCAGCTGACCGAACTGGCCCGTAAAGCCGGTAAACGTATTGTTCTGCCGGAAGGCGACGAGCCACGTACCGTAAAAGCGGCAGCGCTGTGTGCTGAACGTGGTATCGCTGAATGCGTACTGTTGGGTAATCCTGACGAAATCAAACGCGTTGCAGCAGCTCAGGGCGTGACGCTGGGTAAAGGCATCGAAATCGTTGATCCGGTGGCTGTCCGTGAAGAATATGTAGCCCGTCTGGTTGAACTGCGCAAAAACAAAGGCATGACCGAAGTGGTTGCACGTGAACAACTCGAAGACAACGTGGTTCTGGGCACTCTGATGCTGGAACAAGGTAACGTTGACGGTCTGGTTTCCGGTGCGGTTCACACCACAGCAAACACCATCCGCCCGCCGTTGCAGCTGATCAAAACCGCACCGGGTAGCTCGCTGGTTTCCTCTGTGTTCTTCATGCTGCTGCCTGACCAGGTTCTGGTTTACGGCGACTGCGCGATCAACCCGGATCCTACCGCTGAACAGCTGTCTGAAATCGCAATCCAGTCTGCGGATTCTGCTGCGGCGTTCGGTATCGAACCACGTGTTGCGATGATCTCCTACTCAACCGGTAATTCCGGCGCAGGTAGCGATGTTGAAAAAGTGCGTGAAGCGACCCGTCTGGCACAGGAAAAACGCCCGGATTTGATCATCGATGGCCCGCTGCAATATGACGCCGCTATCATGGCTGACGTTGCTCAGTCCAAAGCGCCAAACTCGCCGGTTGCGGGTAAAGCGACCGTGTTCATCTTCCCTGACCTGAATACCGGTAACACCACGTACAAAGCGGTACAGCGTTCTGCGGATCTGGTCTCAATCGGACCGATGTTGCAGGGTATGCGTAAACCGGTCAATGACCTGTCACGTGGCGCACTGGTAGACGATATCGTCTACACCGTTGCACTGACAGCGATTCAGTCTGCTCAGGCAGAAGCGGCTGTTCCGGCTAAATAAGTCAGAACTTCTGAAGGTAAGACGCCGGACTTAATATCCGGCGTTTTTTTTGGGTCGCATTTCTTTCGATAAAAATTCAGAGCAATGTTTTCGCGGCTTCCAGAATATGCTCAGCCGTCAGGCCATATTCCTGCTGTAAAAACTCCTGCGTGCCCACCTGACCGTAACGTTCCTTCACGCCGACACGGCGCATCGGCACCGGCTGATTTTCTACCAGTACTTCCGCCACCGCAGATCCCAGCCCGTTGTGAATACTGTGGTTTTCGCAGGTCACTATTTTGCCGGTTTTCGCGGCGTATTGAATGATGATGTCTTTATCAATCGGCTTGAGGGTGAACATGTCAATGACCGCCGCACTCACGCCTTCGCGCCCGAGCATTTCTGCCGCTTTCAGTGCTTCAGCGACCATAATGCCGTTGGCAATCAGCGTCACGTCTTTGCCATCGCGCAGCACATTGGCTTTGCCGATGGTGAATGTCGAACCTTCCTGATAAACCTGCGTGGCCTGTTTACGGATGGTGCGCACCCAGTAAAAGCCTTTCAAATCCATCAGTTGCAACAGGATATCGCGGAACATTACGGCGTCGGTAACTTCCATCACCACCGAACTCGCCAGCCCGCGCACGATACCCATATCCTCAAACGACATATGCGTACCACCGTTATGGCAGGCGCTGACGCCCGCATCGGACGCAATAATCTTCACATTATTTTTCTGATAATCCAGTGACATAAACAGCTGATCGAAACAGCGGCGGCTGGCGAATGCGGTAAAAGTATGCACAAAAGGCACGCGACCGGTCAGCGACAAACCTGCTGCAACGCCGATCACGTTGGCTTCCATAATGCCGCAGTTAATCACATGATCAGGGTGATCTTTATGCACGCCGTCCATCGCCATCGAGCTCATCAGGTCGGCTTCAAGCGCGATAACCGGCGTGTTCTCTACGATCTTTTGACGCACGGTATTGGCGTAAACTTTGCGCATTTCCACCGCGTCTTTTTGTAATTCCAGAGAGACTTCAAACATGGGTGGCCTCCAGCTCAGCGATAGCGTTTTCGATTTCCAGTTTCACATCCGGCGTTAGACGCAGATGGTGCGAGTTCGCCAGTTGTTCGAGATACTTCACGCCCTGCCCTTTGATGCTGTCGAGTATCACCACCAGCGGACGTTGCTCAGCATGACGAACCGGTGTGACCGCCTCACTTATCGCTGCAATGTCATCGCCTTTAATGGTCTGCACATCAAAGCCAAATGCACTGAATTTTCCGGCCAGATCAAACGGCTTGATGACTTCATCCAGCGTGCCGTCGAGTTGCTGTTTGTTGTAATCAATGAACAGCGTCAGATTGTGCAGGTTGTGGTGTGCAATAAACTGGAAGGCTTCCCAGCACTGTCCTTCGTTGAGTTCGCCGTCGCCAAGAATGCAGAATACACGGTTGCTGCGACCGGCCAGCTTATGCGAAAGCGCCATGCCCGCCGCAATGGACACGCCTTGTCCCAGCGAGCCGGTGGTCGCATCCACGCCCGTGGTGCGCAGCCGGTCCGGATGGCTCGGCAGACGGGTTCCGTTCTGGTTGAGTGTGTGTAATTCGCTGACCGGGAAATAACCTTTCAGTGCCAGCGTGGCATACAGCGCCGGCCCCGCATGGCCTTTTGACAGCACGAAATAATCACGATCTTGCCAGTCTGGTTTTTCCGGATCGATGCGCATCACATCGCCATACAACACGGCCAGCGTCTCCACCACGGACATGCTGCCGCCATAATGCCCGAATCCCAGACCGGTCAGCATTTTCAGCGTCTCGATGCGGATATGGCGGGCAAGATCACGAACCTTCTGGACATCTTTCATCTTCATGGGTCCTTATTTTAATGAATGCTTATCCTGACCTGTTATTTCTAACAGGCAGGACAGTGTTTCCCGGATGGAGTTAAAAACGCAGTGATGCAGGCTATTACTTCTCAGTGGCTTCTTTCTCAGCCACCGGTTTTTTACCGAGATAGTTCCAGGCAACCAGTACCGCGAAGATTCCGACAATCAGCGCCATGATGCCTTCCTTCGACATGAAGCGGGCCAGGTTACCCAGCAGAATGCCAATAACGCCGAAATCCGCATCAGAGAAGGTTGCATTGGCAAAGCCCAGCGCGCCGAGTACCGGTAACAACAGAACCGGCAGGAAGGTAATCAGCACGCCGTTGGCAAATGCACCGACCATCGCCCCGCGACGCCCGCCGGTGGCATTACCAAACACGCCCGCCGTTGCACCGGTGAAGAAGTGCGGCACTACACCGGGCAGGATAAGCACCAGATGCATCTGCCCTAACAGGAACAGCCCCACCAGCCCCCCGAGGAAGCTGAACAGGAAGCCAATCAGCACAGCATTCGGCGCGTACGGATACACCACCGGGCAATCCAGCGCCGGGCGGGCATTAGGCACCAATTTCTCGGAGAAGCCGACGAATGCCGGAACGATTTCCGCCAGGATCAGACGCACCCCTTGCAGAATGATGAACACGCCCGCCGCGAAAGTAATTGCCATAATAATGGCGTACACCAGATAGTTCTGACCTGCGCTGTAAGTGGCTTCAACAAAGACCTGCCCCGCGAATACCGCCATAATCAGATAAATGATAATCATGGTGAGCGAGATAGAAATGGAACTGTCACGCAGGAAGCTGAGGTTTTTCGGCAAATTCATTTCTTCCGTAGAACGTGAACCTTTACCGACCTTGCTGCCTATCCAGCCCGATAAGACATAACCGATAGTGCCGAAATGACCGAATGCGACGTCATCGCTACCGGTAATTTTGCGCATATAGCGTTGCGCCAGCGCCGGAAAGAACGCCATGATAAGCCCGAGCGTCAGGGAGCCGGTGAACACCAGTGAAACGCCTTCGAAACCGGCCACTGTCAGAATAACGCTGATCATACAGGCCATATAAAACGTATGGTGACCGGTCAGAAACACATATTTAAGACGGGTGAAACGGGCCACGATCAGGTTTGCCACCATACCAAACGCCATAATTAACGCTGTCGGCGCACCGAATTTCTCCAGCGCAATGGAAACAATCGCTTCGTTATTAGGAATAATACCCTGGATATTAAAGGCATGTTCAAACATGCCGCCTAAAGGATTTAATGAACCGACTAATACTGTGGCACCACCGCCTAAGACTAAAAAGCCCAGTATTGTTTTAACCGTGCCTTTCACCACATCAGAAAAGTTTTTCTTTTGCGCTACCAGACCGATTAATGCGATGAGCCCCACCAGTATAGAAGGCACTTTTAATATATCGACCACAAACTTGAGCGTTTCCTGGATAAACATATCCACCTCGTTTGTCTATTTGTTTTATTTGTAGGGTTATTCCGTGCCGGTCAGGACACCGGATGCTTTTCAAAGTGAGCCATCAGTTTTGTTTCAAGTTCATTAATATCAATGATGTTAGTGATCACCACCAGCTGGTTTTCAGGAATACTGGCGCTGGCAGCGATGTCCTTTGCCATCACAAACAGATCGGCCTCGCCCGGAATGGCTGAGGACAAATCGGAGTGCTGAACATCTGCCTGAATATTAAGTTTTTTCAGAACCTTCTTGATGTTCATTTCAACCATAAAACTGCTGCCTAAACCGGAGCCACAAATCGCCATGATTTTCATTTTTTCACCTGTTCTTTATCTGTTTTTTAAAAGTTTACATTGCGTAGGATCACAGTTCAGTTGCACATATTCATGCCCCTGAATTTCAGGATTTCGTTAGGCTTGAACCCCATGCCTTTCTGATATAAAGGCAGACTAATAGCGGGATATAATGTCCTGAATTTCTCTGATCGTTTTTGCCTGATGTATTTTCTGCATATCTTCTTCACTGGAAAATAATTCCGCCAGTTCAGAAATCAGTTCAACATGACTGTGTTTATCAGCAGCTGATAACATCACCACCGTATAGACCGGGTCGTTATCCTCTGAATTAAACACCACGCCGTGTGGCAGTGTCAGTAACGAGAGTCCCAACCCGTTCGCCCCTTCTTCTGGTCTGGCATGCGGCATGGCAATACCCGGTGCCAGAACAAAATACGGCCCCAGCTTTTCCCGTTGAGCAAAAATTGCCGTCAGGTAATCCGGGGTTATGGTCCCTTCTTTCAGCAGGGGTTGTGCACTGACCTCCACCGCCTGCCGCCAGTCCGTGATATCCGTTCTGATCTGAATTCGTTCAGATGTCAGCCAATCATTTAACATAGTCAGGCTCCGTATTTTTTTAAGATGGCTGGTCAAATTTCCCCCAGACCGCACCAACGATCCTGACTCTACTTCAGCGATAGCGTTAACATCTGTGACACACATCCCAAAGATAGCGCTACCAAACTTCTATCATTGAGAACTGTGATAGCGCTATCAAAAATAATCGCGCGGCGGTACCACCGTCCCGTGGATCACATAAATAACGGTATACTTTGTCTGGAAATTGCCGATAATTTACCGAATTCTGCCGTGGTTCCCGTTTTGCCGGTCCTGCTGCGGCCCGCTTTTTTCGCTATACCCGTGGGTATACATTGTGCGCAAGATGCGCAGTTAAGGTCAGGATCGTGAATGTCCATTAACAAGAAGAGACGCAGTACTGGAAGAGTGACGCTGGCCGATGTTGCGCAGCTGGCAGGCGTGGGCAGTATGACCGTCTCCCGTGCACTGCGAACACCTGAACAGGTCTCCGACAAACTGCGGGAGAAGATCGAAGAGGCCGTGAGCCAGCTCGGATACCTGCCCAATCAGGCCGCCAGTTCGCTGGCTTCTGCTTCATCAAATACCATTGCGATGATTGTACCGAGCCTTTCCGAAGCGGGCTGCGCCGAGATGTTTGCCGGGTTACAGAAAGTGCTGCAACCGGCGGGTTATCAGATCATGCTGGCGGAATCTCAGCATCGTATTGAGCGGGAAGAAAAACTGCTGGAAACGCTGCTTTCCTATAATCTGGCGGCGGCGATTTTGCTGTCCGTTGAGCATTCGGCCAACGTACGGCAATGGCTGGATAACCTGACCATACCGGTGCTGGAAATCGGCGCGCTGACCGATTCGCCGATCGACATGAATATCGGCATTGATTATGTCGAGGCGATGTTTCAGCTAACCCGGACGGTGATCGCCAGGGGGTATCAGAATATCGGCATGTTGTGTGCTAATCAGGAGCAGTGGATTTTCCAGCAACACCTTCAGGGTTGGCGCAAGGCCATGTTAAAAGCGCACATGTCTCCGCACCGGGTGATAAACGCCGCTGAGCCAGCCAGCTTCTCCACCGGCGCTCAGCAATTGCCGGAATTTCTGCTCGCCTGGCCGGAAATTGACGCGCTGGTGTGTGTTTCCGACGATCTCGCCTGTGGCGCATTGTATGAATGTCAGCGCAGACGCATCAAAGTGCCGGACGATCTTGCCGTGGTCGGCTTTGGCAACGCCGATGTCAGTAAAGTATGCCAGCCACCGCTGACCACCATTGCCATACCGCATAAAGAAATCGGGATACGGGCTGCCCAGGCGCTACTGGCGAGGATTAATGACGAGGAGTGGGAAGAAGTGATGATCGCTTCGTCGTTGTGCAAGCGGGAGAGTTGCTAAAGAAAACGGGCGATATGAGCTCGCCCGTAATGTGTCTCAGATAGCGTCTTTTGGTGACGACACCACGGCATCGTTTTTAGGGTCTTCAGAGACAGACGCGTCAGCCACAGGAGCGGCGGCTTCACGGGTCAGAGGCTTACCGTGTTCTTTTTCATTGTTGCGCGTCATCCACAGAGAAAGTGCTTTCAGCGAGTCTGGCGTAAATTCATCACAGCGCGCGGTAATTTCTTCCGGTGTCATCCAGCGCACGGCATCAATTTCTTCTTCCTGCAGGGCAAACGGACCGTGGGATACACAACTGAACAGTGCACCCCATACGCGGCATTTGTTCTCTTCTTCAAAGTAGAACTGACCGTGCTCTGCAAACGGCACACCGGCGATGCCCAGTTCTTCCTCGGCTTCACGGCGGGCAGAATCAAGAATATTTTCACCGCTTTGCACTACACCACCGGCCGTTGCATCAAGCCAGCCCGGATAGAAGTCTTTGGTTTCAGTCCGACGCTGAACCAAAATATTACCCATTCCATCATGAACCACAATATAGCTGGCACGGTGACGCAGGACCTGAGCACGCATTTGTTGTCGGCTGGCCTGGGCAATGACCTCGTTGTCTTCGTTGACGATATCCACCCACTCATCCGTACTGATGTTTTGCTCTTGTTCTGACATCCGCTGGAACCTTCTCTTTTAAGCGCTGATCTGTGCGCAATAAGTCTGTGCGCTGTGATTTTGCAACACGTCGATAATGTGCTGAGATTCTATCTGGGTCTGCTGGTTAGCTTCAATAGCTATGGATGCGTTGATGCAACCTAAAAGCTATGTTACCCCGCAAAGTTCGCCATCAGACAAGTCTGACATAGACTTCTAAACATCTACATTATGATAACCTAATAAACCGGATAAGAAGTTTGTGATTACCCGTTCCCTATTGGCGTATCCCGTCCCCGCCAGTCGCGACAGTGATTAAAACAACGCAGGAGGCAATATGATCGATCTTTATTACGCTCCCACACCGAATGGCCATAAAATTTCTCTTTTTCTTGAAGAGAGTGGCCTGCAATACCGGCTCCATCGCGTTGATATCAGCGCCGGAGAACAGTTCAAACCTGAATTTCTGGCCATTTCGCCAAACAACAAAATCCCGGCGATTGTTGACAGTCAGCCCGTTGACGGCGGCGCACCGATCGGTATTTTTGAGTCTGGCGCAATTTTGCAATATCTGGCAGAAAAAACCGGAAAATTTCTCAGCAAAGAGTTGCGCGAGCGGACTGCGACACTGGAATGGCTCACCTGGCAGGTAGCCAGCTTTGGTCCGATGCTGGGTCAGAACCACCATTTTACGCACTACGCGCCGCAACCGGTCCCTTATGCCATTGAGCGTTATTTACAGGAAACTCAGCGTCTGTATGGTGTGCTGAACCGCCAGTTAGAGAAAAACGCGTATATCGCCGGGGAGAATTACAGTATCGCCGACATAGCCACTTATCCGTGGGTAGCGGCTCATGAACGTCAGCGAATTGATCTCGCACAATACCCGGCCGTGCGCAATTGGTTCGAAAGGGTTAAAAGCCGCCCGGCGACACAAAAAGCCTACGCGCTGGCGCAGGTTCCGTAAGCCCCTTCAGTTTGCCGGCAGCATTGTGAATGTCTCAAAATAAAAAACCCTTAATTGTGCTCCATATCGCGCGTTAATAGCGATGACTCATCTATGATTAAAGGCAGTTCATCCGCGTATTCAGACAGTTAAGGATCCCGATATGAAGATCTTGATTACCGGCGCCACCGGCCTCATCGGAAGGAAACTCACCGAACGGCTGCTTGCGCAATCTCATCAGATCACCGCCCTGAGCCGTGCACCTGAACGCGCGGCGAAGTTACTCGGCACTCAGGTTTCCGTCTGGGAAACGCTGCAAGGAAAAACCTCACTCGATGGTTTCGATGCCGTAATTAATCTTGCCGGTGAACCGATTGCCGACAAACGCTGGACCAAAGAGTATAAAGCATTGCTTTGTGAAAGCCGCTGGAAACTGACCGAACAACTGGCAACGCTGATTAATGCCAGTGAAAAGCCGCCTTCTGTGTTTATCTCCGGCTCAGCGGTCGGATATTACGGCGATCAGGGTCAGGCGCTCGTGCCGGAAGACGAGCCACCTAATAAGCAGTTTACCTGGCAGTTATGTGCCCGCTGGGAAGCACTGGCGATGTCAGCACAAAGCCCGGCAACGCGTGTTTGTTTGCTGCGTACCGGCATCGTCCTGGCTGAAAAAGGCGGTGCGCTGGCAAAAATAGTTCTGCCCTACCGTGCCGGTCTCGGTGGCCCGCTCGGTGATGGTCAGCAATACATGCCCTGGATCCACATCAGCGACATGATTGACGCGATTATTTTCCTGCTGGAACACGAAACACTTTCCGGCCCGTTCAATATGGTGTCGCCGTACCCGGCACGTAACGAGCAATTCAGCGCTCTGCTTGGCGAAGTATTGCACCGTCCGGCATTTATGCGGGCACCCGCGCCGGTAATAAGGTTACTGATGGGGGAATCCGCCGTGCTGGTACTCGGCGGACAGCGTGCCGTCCCGCGCAGGCTGGAAGCCGCAGGGTTTATATTTAAGCATCAGGAGCTGAAAGAGGCGCTGGAGGATTTGCTCGGGTGACGGGTCTTGCAGCCCTTCACCCTGCCGTACCAGACTGGGGATGTTTCGGTTTCTCAATAACTGAGATTACTTAACTTTCTGCGCCGAAACCGCCCAAAGGAGGAAAGTGCTTTTCCTCCTTTGGATTCCTCCTCGCTTTTTCAACAAGCGATAACGCTCGCTAGCTATGTTTCAGGTATCACTGCGACAGGCTGGAAATCTTGCCGCTGCGCGGTGCCTTCATTTCGGGATTGCAGCCTTGGGTCTGCAACCTCTCATTCAGCAAGCTTTCTGAAACGCCCGTGCGATCTTAAATTCAAAGGCAGATTGTTTTTTTATCTTTTAGAAATGTTGATTGGCGTGCTCAAAAATGGCACCGAATGAACGGTTCGAGACCTAAGGCTCGAAGCCTGAAATGAGGGAATCGCGGAGCGATGACATTTTGCGCCACACTCAGAACGACCAGAACATGTCCTTCGTTCCAGCGACAGCGCGCAGTGAAAAAGCGAGGGGAGTGCAGAGGGGAAAAGC